>DAXV01000056.1 GCA_002506595.1 Acidilobaceae archaeon UBA158 | reverse complement strand
ACTAAGTCAAATGATAATAATTTGTATATATCTGGCGATACTTATCACATTAAAGACACAATAAAGAAATTAGGCGGTAAGTGGTCTTCTTTCGATAAGGCTTGGATTATAAAGATTAATAATGAAGGAGATGTAGATAAAATAGTACAGGCATTAAAAGACTATGCAGAGATATTCACTTAAGATTTTTCTGTTTATTAACCCTCTTTTTCTATCTATTCTTTGGTGAAAAACGTGAAGAGATCATTAATACTAGCAGTATTACTTTTATCCTTAGCCATAATATTAGTACCTATTAGTTTTGCATCTCAAATATATATAACTTACAATACTAGCAGTATTACCGTAACCGTGATTAACCAGTCTTTCCCTGTAACTAATTATAATCTAACTGTAATACAGTCAAACCATACTGTTACAAAAACAAGCGTAAGCAATATATACGGTACAGCAAAAGTGCCTGTTTTATGGATCCCAAATTCAACTCTTACTATTATAGTAAATTCAAACAAAGTCGTAACTAATAAAACATTTGTTATGCCAAGCCAAGTTGTCAGCCTAATAAATTCAATTAAGCAAATAGATTTGCCAGACCTTTACAGCACGCTATTTTATGCAGTAGCTTTACTTATTTTTGACTTCTACATATTGTATATGCTTGCTTTTAAGTCATCAAATATAACATTAATATTTACATTCTTAATAGTCTCTCTTATACTTAACATTGCAGGCTTCTATTTATTTGGTTATTATACGCAATACACAATATACAACACGTACTTAGTCCAAAGCCCTAATAACCAATATACATTCCAAAACAAGACATATATTTTAGCATCAAACCCAGAGTCTTATCTTATGTATATACCATTAGTAGTCATGTTTACAGACTGGCTTTTCCTAGCATATAAATACTTATCAAGAACTGCAGAAGTAGTACTAGAAGAGTTATAGTGGTCAACATGGAAGAAAAACTTATAATAAGGATAATGAAAAAAGCTATTTATGAAAAGAAAGCATATCTATATAAAATAGTTGGAAACCAAGGAGTGGGTAAGACAAGTCTTGCAATAACTCTTATGCATATTATCTATAATGACTGGGGCAAAGTATTTAGATATTTATATTTTGAGCCTTACGAATTCCATACAGCAAAGTTTTATGAAACTCCTTATGTTATAACATTTGATGATGCAGGCCTATGGCTTAATAAAGGTAGATGGTATGAAAAGGATGTAAAGAACTTTACAGAGCTTTTAAATACAAGTAGAAACATAGCAAATAACATAATCTTCACAACACCTTCTGATAATTTGCCAAGTTCAATCGAAAGGAACATGAACTTTGAAATTAGAGTAAAAGATGAATGCAATATTAAAAGCGATAGGCCTATTTCATGCGGTACTCTTTATTCTGTATTTACAAATGTAAAAGGAGAAAGAATAAAAGAAAGAATAGGTTCATATGTTTGGGATAAATATTATAAAGATGAAGTATATGAACTCTATTCAATTATGAGAAAGATAAAGATTGATAAGAAAAGATATATTTTAGGAAAGGAAGAGTCTATTTTAGAAGAAGCAAAGAATTATTATGAGAAGAAGCAAAAAAGAATATATGATTTGGCAAAAATACTTAATTTTTCTGACGAGGACTTCCAAGAATTTATAAGAAAAATAGAAATAGGATTAAATATAAAATATGAATATTAGCACTGTATACCTGTTTTTTCTTTTAAAGCTTCACATAACTCATCATATGTTAATATGTTCGTATATTTATATATATAATACTTTGGCTTTCTTCTATCTATATGTATTATGCCTATTTTTTCAAAGTATTTTAATTTTGTACTAATTGATTTTGTCCCTATATTGAACATCTTACTTAATTCACCAGCATTAGCTTCTCCCTTTTTTGCTATATATAAAATCATGTTTATTCTTAATGGGTCTCTATCAATTAGTTTTAATAGTAAGTCTTTTTTTATTTTAGGGTCTGTTTCTTCTTCATACATTGTTATCGCCATTTTCCATACTTAACTTTATCATATTTGTTTTTTCTTTAAAATATCTATCTAAATCATTGTAATACACCCATATCGAATAGCTTATTAACGTATCTAGATCAATCCCTTTTTCTATAAAACTGTTTAGTACTCTGAAAAACATTGAACTGAATCCAACTTGATATTTTTTATCACCGCCTTTTCTTATAATATAATCAAATGTTTTTATAAAATGATCTATTGAATTGCTTGAATGTATAGGTTCCAAAAAGTAGTATTCATTTTTTTCATCATCATAAGAAAGAATAGTATCATATGTTGACGCAAACTTTTCTATAAAATGATCTATGATAACATTTAACATCTGTGTTTCATTTAAATTGAAAACATTAGCAAGAGACCTTAGCATTCTGTAGTCATAATATTCTAATAATACAGAATCATCTTGCCTATCATAATTTGAAAGAAAGCTATTTAAATATAACACACGCTTATTCATCTTTTCCGAAATCATACTGTTCACCGTTATTTTATATTAGCAGAAAAAAGTTTATAAGTTTTTATAAACTATTACAATTTGGTGGTAGAATGGGGAGCATAAATACAGGATTTAGTCCAGATGTGCAACATAATGTTCTTAAATTGTTATTGTATCATGATGAAGCTAGGCAATCATATCCATTTTTAGTATTAGCATATTGGATAGTATATGATAATGCGTTGCCATGTGATTTGATAGGAAAGCTGAAAATTGAAGATGATGTATTCAATGATATTGATAAAAGCGTAAATGCATGGAAAAAGCTAACAAGTCCTGAAACAATAACAAGAGCATCTAGAGTAATACAGAGGGATAAAAACATATTTATCGATAATAGGATAAAGAATGCAAGAGACCAAATGCAAGAGATATATAGATACGGTGCGATAGCAACTAGAAGAGAAATAGATAATATAAAGAAAGCAAAAAACAGCGGGAAATCATTAGATGATTTTCTTAAGTAATTTTTATGTCTAATAATCTTTTATTAACAGATATTGNNTTAATAAAAGATAGGGGTCTATATGCTTAAAAAGCCGTTAAGTATTATAGGTAGAAAGCCTGGGAGCTGGGATTATAAAATAGAAGACTATAATAAAGCGTTAGAAACTATTTTTAGACATTATGTAGAAACTGAAGATCCAAGAGATATTATACTTTTAATACAATTAAGAAATGGTTCTAGAATAAGAGAAGCGATTAGAGCATTTTTCAAGTTTGCAGAAGAAAACCAAAGAGAAATATATATACCTGTTGAAAAACAGAAAAAGCCAGATCAAAGGCCTATGATTTTACCTGAAGACTTAAAGCTAAGCGATGTTGTAGAAGCAGTAGAAAAAATAAAAAAGAAGTATAAAATGAAAAGCCAAGTAAATGTAAAAGGTAAAATTATAGAAAGAGAATGGGAGACATTAAGGAGTGCCGTATCTACATATGCAAGGCGTGTATATGGTGTAAATACGCATTCACTCCGTTATTCTTTTGTTACCCACCTTACAATTGACCTAGGCCAATCACCAACAACAGTCGCTAGCATAACAAGACATAGAAACCTAAACTATGTCTTACATTATACGCAAAGCGAAATGGCAGAAAGGGTCTTAAAAGACTTAACAAGGAAGCAAAAATAGTTAAAAGAATTTATCCCACTTCTTTTTCTTTATCTTGTTTTCTATTAATATTATGACTTCTTCTTTGTTTATGCATTCATTAAATAAATAGACCAAAT
Organism: Acidilobaceae archaeon UBA158; assembly: GCA_002506595.1. Taxonomy (GTDB): domain Archaea; phylum Thermoproteota; class Thermoprotei_A; order Sulfolobales; family Acidilobaceae; genus Caldisphaera. Next base: position 1,450 of record DAXV01000056.1, on the reverse strand, counting down.
TTTTTTGCCCTATCTTTTTTGTTATTATGACTTCTTTGTTTATTAGGCCTTTTAGTTTAATATAAACATTATTGGAATTTATATTGCTTACGTTTACAAGTTCACCAGCTGTGGCATTTCCATTTACAGCTAAATAATATAATATCTTCAGCATCCTTTGATCTCTTATATATTTTATATAACGTTCTAATGCCTTTTTTATTTCTAAACAGGTCATATTTATCACCGTATTATAATCTGCTAAGTACAATTTATAAGAGAGAAAGTTGTTTCAAAACAGAAATATAAAAGGTTTTTAGGTGTTCTTATACGATATATATCATGTGGTGGATATGGGTGAAGTATTAGAAAGGCATAGTATTTCTCATATAAAGATAAACAATATTGATTTATTGAAAGATGTTATATCATTCATGAGAAAAAATAACTATTATGATATAAATCTTTACTTTGATAAAGAAGGCATGATGATAAACCAGATAAATTCCTTTAACGATATATTTGTGAATTTTATTTTAAACAAGAAAGCATTTGATATATATGATATTGAATCACCAATAAGTATAACTGTTGATGCGGATGAGCTATATAAAGCACTTAAGAACATTAGCAATAACGGTAAAGTAGATGTATTTATTAATAATGAACTAAGAATAACAGACGATGAAAAGAAAACTTATAAGTTATCAATACATAAAACTACACATAATGCATTTTCATTAAATGTAGGCTATGATATTAACATAAAAGTCCCTAGCAAGAAACTAGCAGATATTTTAAAATATTTTAAAAATAGAGTACAGAATTTAAGCAATTATGAATTAGTCAAGTTAACTACCGAAGGAAATAAAGTATACATAGAAGGAGATAGGGGGATATTAGAAAGACTTAAGTATGAACTTGCTAATAATGAATCAAACGCAACAGAATATTATCCACTGATATACCTTATAGACTTAATCAATATCATTAAAAAGAGTGATGCTGTAGAGCTAAAGTATGGTGAAGGTAAACCTTTATTTCTGAAAATGAATTTTGATAATTTTGGCCAGTTAGATGTAGCTATTGCACCAAATATGCTTTAATATAATAACATATAAATATATAAGCTTTAATATATGTAATATAATATAGGCGATTATTAATGTCTGAAGAAGGCCTTACTGATAATAAAATGGGAAACTATATTGTTCTAAGAAATGATGGAATAGTTGTTCATACTAAAAGAATGAGCTATAAAAAAGCACAGGAACTTTTGAATAAGTATGTAAGTAATGGTGAAGGAAGTCAGTTTTATAGGCTATCAGTAAGGCTGAAATATTTAAATCAATACGGCAATGCTATGAAATTTAATTTTAGGCATTTCGATGATTATAAAAAAGATGTTGTAGGTGTTTATAAATCAAAAGAAGAGTTTTTAAATAAGATGAAAAACTATGTTGGGAAAACT
>DAXV01000009.1:6392-9784 GCA_002506595.1 Acidilobaceae archaeon UBA158 | reverse complement strand
ATGGCCGATCTTGGAGCTGAAGTCATAAAAGTTGAACCACCTGAAGGCGATGAGGCAAGAAAATTTACTCCAATAGTAAATGGATTGAGTTCTTATTTTGCATCATTTAATAGAGGTAAGAAAAGCGTAGTATTAGATTTAAACAAGGAGGAGGATAAGAAGATACTTTATAACTTAGTTAAAGATAGTAATATAATCGTAGAAAATTATAGACCTAGTGTTAGAGAAAAGCTAGGAGTTGATCCCAACACTTTATTTAAAATTAATGAAGATTTAATATACGTAAGTATTAAAGGATTTAGACCTAATAGCTCTTATAGCAATAAACCTGCATATGACCTTGTTATTCAGGCATTAAGTGGATTAATGTTAACCACTGGTACAGAAAATGATCCTCCAATAAGAGTCTCATTTGCTTTATTTGATATAATAACAGGTCTTTTCGCTTCTTTATATGCCATAGCTGGTTTGTATTCTAATATTAGACCTTATTATACAGAGGTTTATTTATATGATAGTGCCTTATTTTCTATGTCATATATACCTATGATGTACTTAATAGCAAAGGAAAAACCTAAAAGGCTTGGCTCAGCCCATCCTGGGATTGTGCCATATCAAGCATTTAAGGATTCTAATGGTAAATGGTTTATAGTTGCTGTTAGTAATGATAGACAATGGAAAAAATTATGTAGTATTTTAAATATTGATAATTTATCAGATGATCCAAGATTTAAGACTAATGAAGATAGGGTAGCCAATAGAAACCAGCTTATTAATATTCTGCAAGAAATTTTTACTAGAAATGCTAGAGAGCATTGGTTATCTTTACTAGAAGAGGCTAAAATTCCAGCTTCACCTGTTTATGATATAGATGATGTATTTAATGATCCTTATTCTCGATTAATGGTATTTGAATTATATAGCAAATATTTTGGAAATATAAAACAATTAAAGGAACCTGGAATTATAAATGGTAAAGAACCTTTAACTGAATTACCAGTTCCACAGCTAGGAGAGCATACAGAAGAAATAAAACAAAAATATAATAAATAATTTTATTATTTACTTTCCTTATATAATTTTCTTAATACGTATTGCAATATACCTCCATGCTTGTAATATTCTACTTCTATTGGAGTATCTAGTCTAGCCTTCGCTTTAAATTCTATTATTTTGCCGTTTTCCTTTTTAGCCTTAACATTTAATATTTTGTGTGGAGTCAAGTTCTCGTCTATTCCTGTTATATCGTAAATTTCACTACCATCAAGGCCTAACTCATCTGGACCTTCATTTGGCATAAATTCTAAAGGTAATATTCCCATACCGACTAAATTGCTTCTGTGAATTCTTTCATAGCTTTTAGCTATAACTGCTTTAATACCTAATAGATAAGGTCCTTTTGCTGCCCAGTCTCTGCTACTACCCATACCATATTGGTTTCTTCCTAAAATTATTACAGGTATTTTTTCTTGTTTGTATTTTGTAGATGCATCAAATATGTGCATTATTTCCTTTGTTGGCCAATAAATCGTATATCCACCTTCTTTATCTTTTACTAATAGGTTTCTGAATTTTGGATTATCAAATGTGCATCTCATCATAACCTCGTGATTACCTCTTCTACTTCCGCATGAATTTAATTCATTAGGTTTAACTCCTAATGATATTAAATATTGACCCGCTTTTGAATTTGGATTTATGTTTCCTGCTGGGCTAATATGATCTGTTGTAGTTCTATCTGGAGCATATACTAAAACCCTTGCATTTTTAATATCACTTATTTTTTCTAGAGATTCTTTCAATCCTTCAAAGAATGGTGGCTTCTTTATGTATGTACTTTTTTCATTCCATTGGAATGTATCACTTTCTCTTACTTCAAGCTTATTCCACGCATCTGTTCCTTCAAATATGTCTTTATACTTTTCTTGGTATACCTTTGGATCTAATGCTACTTCTACAGCTTTTCTTAATTCTTCACTGCTAGGCCATATATCCTTTAGATATACAGGTTCTCCATTGGGATCATATCCTATGGGTTCATTATTAAAATCGATATCAATTCTACCAGCTAATGCATATGCAACAACTAATGGAGGGCTTGCTAAAAATGCTCCTGTTGCTAATGGATGAACCCTGCCCGAGAAATTTCTATTACCGCTTAGGACTGCAGCTGCATAAAGTCCTTCTCTCTTTAATATATCTTCGATTTCTTTTCTTAGAGGTCCAGTATTGCCAATACATACAGTACATCCATAGCCTGTTATATGGAAACCTAATGCTTCTAGATATGGCAAAAGGTTTAGCTTTGTTAAATATTCTGTAACAACTCTGCTTCCTGGCGCATTGCTTGTCTTAACCCATGGCTTTACCTTAAGCCCTCTTTCAACCGCTTTCTTAGCTAATAATCCGGCTGCTATCATTACGCTTGGGTTGCTCGTGTTTGTACAGCTTGTTATTGCTGCAATGATTAAGCTCCCATCTTTTAATTCAACTAAATCGTTTCCTAATTGTATTGTAACTGTTTTTCTATCTCTTTTCTTTTCACTTAAGTACTTGTTTATTAAATTATTTAAGATATTTTTGGCATCTTTTAATGGAATTCTATCCTCAGGATTAGCAGGACCAGCTATTGCTGGCTCTACTTCTCCTAAATCTATTACCATAGTATCGCTATATTTTGGCTCATTATTTGGATCATACCATAATCCCATGATCTTTGCGACTTCTGCAACAAATTCAACATGCTTTGGATCTCTTCCAGAACCTAACAAATATTGAATAGTAGCGTCATCAATTGGGAAGAACCCCATGGTAGCTCCATATTCAGGAGCCATATTAGCCAGTGTTGCTCTATCAGGTACGCTTAATTTTTTAATTCCTTCACCATAAAATTCAACAAATTTTCCAACAACACCCTTCTTTCTAAGCTTTTCAGTTATGTATAAAACAAGGTCTGTAGTTGTAACACCTTCTTTTAATTCTCCTACAAGTTTTACTCCAATAACTTCAGGTATGAGCATATAATATGGTTGTCCTAATATTACTGCTTCAGCCTCAATACCACCAACTCCCCAACCTAGAACTCCTAAACCGTTAATCATTGTGGTATGACTATCAGTCCCTAAAACGCTATCTGGATATGCAGTTAGACCTTTTTTACTTTCTCCCAACCAAATAACTTTTGCTAAATATTCTAAATTGACTTGATGAATTATACCTTTTCCTGGTGGGACAACTCTAAAATTCTGGAATGATTTCTGAGCCCATTTTAGCAACATATATCTTTCTGAATTCCTCTCGAATTCTCTTTCCATGTTTTTCTGTAATGCCATAGATGTACCGTAATAGTCTACTTGAACACTATGGTCAATTATCAAATCAACAGGTATTTG
>DAXV01000009.1:1168-6355 GCA_002506595.1 Acidilobaceae archaeon UBA158 | reverse complement strand
GCCGGTACTCCTGTAAAGTCTTGCATTACTACCCTAGCAGGATGTAATGGTATTTCAGTTTTACCCGCATTTTGCCTCCAATTTAATATATTTTCTATATCTTCATCTCTTACTACATATCCATCGTAATTTCTTATCAAATTTTCAATGAGTATTCTCATAGAATATGGTATTTCTTTTAATTTACCTAATCCTAATTTATCTAAATTATTTAAATTGACTATATAAGCCTTACCTTGATATGTATCTATCTGCTCAAATAATTTATTAATATTTTCTTTCAATGCCAATACAGGCACCCAAAATAATAGTTTAAAATCAAGTTATTAAAGATTTAATATTAGATTATTAAAATTAAATATTCTTATACTTTAGATTTTTATTTTATTATAAAAAGTATTTAAAATATATTAAATATTTTTATGAAAATTAATCAGGGTTACTTCTTTGTTCTTAATGTTTAATTTATATTTTTGAATGTGTACTTAATAGATGGTGAAAAAATGAGTTCAGTTTCAGAGCTTCTATGGACAGAAAAATACAGACCTAGATCTTTAAAAGATATAATAGATCAGCAAGATATAACATCAAGATTAATGAAATTTGTTCAAGAAAAGAATATGCCTCATTTATTATTTGCAGGACCTCCAGGAACTGGGAAAACTACAGCTGCTCATGCGTTGGCCCATGATTTATATGGCGACTCATATCAACAATTCATGCTAGAATTAAACGCAAGTGATGAGAGAGGTATAGATACTATAAGAGAAAAAGTTAAGGAATTTGCAAGAAGTAAAACCCCTCCAGAAATTCCATTTAAAATAGTTCTATTAGATGAAGCTGATAACATGACAAGTGATGCTCAACAGGCGTTAAGAAGACTTATGGAATTATATAGCGCTTCAACAAGATTTATTTTAGCAGCAAATTATCCATCAAAAATAATAGATCCTATACAAAGCAGGTGTGCATTCTTTAGATTTACATCACTAAAGAAAGAAGACGTTGTTGATAGACTAAAATATATTGCAGATAAAGAGGGCGTTGAATATGAAGAAGAAGCCTTAGATATAATATTTGAAATATCTGAAGGAGATATGAGAAAGGCGATAAATGTTTTGCAAGCATCAGCTTATTTAGGAAAGATTACTTCAGAATTGGTATTTAAAGTAGTTGGCATGGCAAGACCAAAGGATATAACTGATATGATAGAAACAGCATTAAAAGGGAACTTTATTGAAGCAAGAGAAATTTTAAGGAAAGTTATGATTGAATATGGATTAAGCGGTGAAGATGTAGTTAAACAAATACATAGAGAAATTATGGGGCCAGATTTAAAAATAAGTGAAGAATTAAGGGTATTGATAGCGGATTATTTAGGAGAAGTGCATTTTAGGATATCAGAAGGTAGCGATGAGGATATTCAATTAAGCGCATTTTTAGCCTGGCTTTCTATGATGGGTAAAAAATTGGGTGCGTAATTTTGTCTTCAAATGAATTAAAAATACCATGGATTATAAAATATAGGCCAAAAAAGGTCGATGATATAATAAATCAAGAAGAAGCTAAGAGTCAAATGCTAACATGGATTCATGCATGGCTTGAAGGTAAAAGACCTGAAAAAAAGGCATTATTATTGTATGGTCCTCCTGGTGTAGGGAAAACAAGTCTCGTTGAAGCAATAGCAAACGAGTATGATTTAGAATTATTAGAATTAAATGCAAGTGATTATAGAAGAACACAAGATATAAAGAAAACAGTTGTAAATGCATCTCAAAAAAGACCTTTATTTAAAAAGATGATATTAATTTTGATGGATGAGATAGATGGGCTTAGTCCAAGGGGAGATATTGGGGGAGTTGATGAGTTAACAAAAATAATACCCTATACTATAAATCCAATCGTATTAACTGCAAATGACCCATGGAAAGATCAGTTAAGGCCAATAAGAGAATTTGTTTCTATGGTTGAATTTAAACCATTAACTTTAAACCAAATCATATCAGTTTTACAAGGCATTTGTAACAAAGAAAACCTTGAATGTGAAAGAGAGGCCTTAAAATTCATAGCAGAAAAAAGTATGGGTGATTTGAGAGGCGCAATTAATGATTTAGAGGCTGTTGCAGAAGGTTATGGAAAGGTTACATTTAATATAGTATCGTTAGTTATAAAAGGAAGGGATAAAAGTATAGATTTATGGAGAACTTTGAATGGAGTTTTTTATGCAAAAGAGGCATGGCAATCAAGAAGAAATGTAATGAATTCTGAAGAAGATTATGAAACGCTAATTGCTTGGTTTAATGATAATGTGCCATTAAAATATGGTGATTATGAGGATTTATTTAGGGCAATGGATTCTTTATCAAGAGCTTCATTATTTCTAAGAAGAGCTAAATCTGGAGATTGGGATATGCTCTCTTATGTTTTTGATTTGATTGGTCCAGGTATCACATATGCAAGGAAAAATGGTGACATATTAAAGAATAAATTTTCATATCCTCAAAAAATAAAAATTATGGCTCAATTAAAAAGTCTAAGAGACACAAGAGACAGGATAGCAGAGATTTTATCAAAAAGAACGTTTGCATCTCAAAGAACAATAAAATCCGATGTTATGCAATATTTGATTGTGATGTTTAGATATGGAAATGTAGAAAAAGCAGCTATGATAGCAAGAGCATATGGATTTACTGAAGATGATTTGAAATATTTAGCTGGTAATAGATACAAAGATATAGAAAAAGAAATAGAAAAATTAAAGGAAGGTAAAAAAGAGGAAGTTAATATTAAAGAAAAAGAAGAAAAGAAGCAAGTTTCATTAGATTTATTTGGGGTAAAAACATCTGATAAAAATGAGAAAAGTAAGAGAAGATATAATAAAAGGATTAAGAAATAGCTAAATTCAATAGAAATATGATTTTATATTCATGAATTTTTATATATTAAATGATTCTTCATAGATTTGTTTATTAATGAAATAAAACTTTGTAATTAATTTTATATAAATTTTGATATTTTTAGTTATATTAATAACTAAGCAATTATTTTTAAAATTAGGTATTATATTTTTATTTTATAATTAAACGATTTAATTAACTTTTTATTAGATTAAGTCCTACCTATATTATTCTAGTTTCTAAATAAAAATTCCCACGTATATATTTTTTATATTAAAGATTTATAAATAGCTTAACGTTTTTTTAAAACAACAGTTAGGTGATGTTTTTGGGAGAGGAAAAATATATAAATAGAGCAGAGGAGACTGATAAACAGCTTAAAAAGGCATTGAATTTCTGGGATATAACATATTTAGTAGTAGGTGCTATGATAGGTTCAGGATGGCTATTCGGTGCATTATATGCAAGCTCTGTAGTTGGACCAGGAGCTATATTATCATGGATAGTGGCAGGTATACTAATGTTTTTCATAGCATTAGTTTTTGCAGAAATAGCAGGTATGATACCAAAAACTGGTTCAATCGTTAGATATCCTCAATATTCTCATGGGAGCTTTGCCTCATTTATACTTGCTTGGGCATATTTATTAAGCGTTATAACAGTTGCACCTGCTGAGGCTGAAGCAGTTGTAACTTACATGTCGTCATATGTGCATGGACTTATTAATTCCTCAGGTTATTTAACACTTTTCGGTGTTTTAGTTGCTTTTGCCTTCCTTACTTTCTTCTTCCTCTTAAACTACTATGGAGTTCATGTAATGGGAAAAACAAATACAGTCGTAGGATGGTGGAAACTTTTCGTTCCTCTTATAACTATAATATTGCTTTTAGCTCTATTTTTACATCCTAAGAATTTTGTTACTCCTAGCTTTTTACCATATGGCACATCACCTGTATTATTTGCAATACCAACAACAGGTATAGCATTTGCATACTTGGGTTTTAGACAAGGATTAGAATTTGCTGGGGAATCTAAGAATCCAAAAAGAGATGTACCGCTAGGAACTGTTTTAGGATTTATCATAGTTGTTGCAATATATGTTTTACTCCAAGTAGCTTTTATAGGAGGAATAGATTGGGGTAAGGTGTCAACAGCCTCAGGCGTTACAATAGCTCCTGGTAATTGGACTGGATTAACATCATCAGTTCTTACCAGCGGGCCTTTCTATCAAATTCTAAAAATATCTGCAATACCGATTCTTGTAGGCTGGGGAATATTCCTATTAATAGACGCTATAGTATCACCTTCAGGCACGGGTTGGATTTATGAAGGTACTACAGCTAGAGTTTTTTATGGAATGACAACAGATGGCCATTTGCCAGATGCTTTTCTATGGTTAAACAAGCATAAGGTTCCGTGGGTTTCTCTATTAGCTTCATGGTTAATTGGAGCTGCGTTTTTGATACCATATCCAGCATGGGTTTTAATAATAGGATATATATCATCAACTACAGTGTTTACATATATGATAGGAGGTTCTGCCCTTGTTGTATTTAGAAAAACAGCTCCTAATGCCCATAGACCATTTAAGTTACCCACTCCATGGATTTTGGGAGGAATTGCTTTTATAGCAGCGTTTTTGATAGTTTACTGGAGTACCTTCTCTGTTTTATGGGGAGTAGATGCTTTAATATTAGCAGGAATACCAATATTCTATATGTATACAATGCCTAAGAGATTAGGGAGTAGCAGAAGTCTTGGAATTATATTGGGAGTTATATATTGGATTATATTAGCGGTAACAACAATTTATTTCTTAGACTATGGTATAATACAGAAAGTTGCAAGCTATTATAGCATGAGCACGATACCTCCATTTAGCGAAATACTCGCTAATACTGCCCCCAACTTTATACTATGGGTTGTAATAAATCTTATAACAACGATATTATTTACCTATATACTTTATAGAGGTATTTCAACATATTCAAAATCCCAAATAAAGGCAGGATTTTGGGTTATCACAGTAGTATTTGCTGGGTTAATTCTTTCATATTTAAGTTCATTAGGGCCATATATGCCGCATTATGCAATTATACCTTATCCATGGGATACGATATTAGCAGTAGTAGTTGCAGCAGTATTGTTTGTATATTCAGCAAAGAGCGGAATATTAACTGATGATTTAGTAGCGGTTATGAAGAATATGGGTATAGACATTACCAAAGATAATAATCAAAAATAATTTTATAAATTTTATATTAATTTTTTTAATATTGAATTAAGATAA
>DAXV01000009.1:0-1129 GCA_002506595.1 Acidilobaceae archaeon UBA158 | reverse complement strand
ATAACCTTAAATATGGCAATTTCTGAAAGTAAATTGGAGATAAGTAATGCCTAGAAATAAAGCGAAAAGAAAAACTTTGCTAATAGTATTTGCGATTATATTGATAGTAGTGTTTTTAATTCCTATAATAGGAACTATTTTTTTACATTAACATATCTTATTAAAAACTATCCATTACTTAAAATATGCTTGTCTCTTTATAAATATAACTCTGCAACACTTAATAGCTTTTAAATACATTATTAAATTTTTATTATAAATAAATTAATATTTGGAATTAATAGTTAATTCTAATAAGATTAGTGTGATTTTTAAGTCCCATTTTATGTTAGTATTATGGGCGGCGGTAGTCTAGCCTGGATTAGGACGCTGGCCCCCCAAGCCAGAGGTCCCGGGTTCAAATCCCGGCCGCCGCATATTTTATTTTAAAAATATTATTAAGATTTTTTGAAAATTATTAGGAACTTTTATATATTTTCCCCTTTGGTATTATAAATAGCTTTATCTTAAGGTTGAAACTAATAATTAATAGAATTATAACTCTTAAATTTTTATTTATATTAGATTTAAATTGGAGAGAAACATGTCAAATGGATCTAATAAATCTGGCAAATGCCCCAGCTTTGAATTTTTAGATCATACAAGTGATGTGTTGATAAAAGCAATAGGAAATTCATTAAACGAAGCATTTGAACAGGCTGCAATCGCTGTTTATGAAGTTATAACGGATACCAATAAAGTAAGGCCATTAAATGAAATAGAAATTGAAATAGATGGATATGATATGTATAACTTGCTATATCGTTGGATTGAATCCTTATTATATTATACAGATTCAGAAGGTTTAGTATTTAGTGGATTTAAAGTAAATATAGACGAAAAAAACATTAAATTAAATGCTAAAGTTTATGGTGAAAAATTTAACAATGAGATCCATGAGCATAGAACTATAGTTAAAGCTATGACATATTCTCAAATGGAAATAAAGAAGGAAGGAAATTGTTGGGTAATTTATTTTGTTGTAGATATTTAAAGTATTGATTATAGTAAATTTAATTATTTTAAAAAACTTAGAGTAATATAATAAAAATTAACTTATATTAAAAATATGTGTTTACCCGTGGCGTAA
>DAXV01000030.1:2770-3627 GCA_002506595.1 Acidilobaceae archaeon UBA158 | reverse complement strand
GAACCGCCTAAAGGGAGCCCTCGCCCTTTAGGACGGGGAGGAGGTCAGTATCTTAATTACAAGTTTTTTATTTACTTATCTTTAAAAATTTATTATAAGCCGAAAAAGCTTAGTTAATGCAATATTAATGCAATAAAAATTTTTAATAGGTTAATTAACAATATATAAAAGTGAATAAAATTGGTGCAAATTAATGTATAAATCAAAAATTATTAAAAGAAATAATAAAGCCATTTCAGACATTGTTGCAGTGATTATGCTTATTTTAATTGCTGTAGCAGCATCTATTATGATTTATATTTGGCTAAGAAATCTAGTTGGCTCAATGCATGCTGCTCCAAATCCTATTCTAACTGAAAGTATCGATATAACTTTAGCTAACATTAACTACACCATAATTATGCCTGGAATTCCGGGCATTTTTTATTATAATGTATATGCTTATGTTCAAAATTTAGGATCAACAACTGTAACAATTAATAGCATCGCAGTAATAAATGCAACCAATTATATGACTTTGTATGAAATGACATTTAACAAATCTATAAACATAAATCCAGGTAAGATTGGTGAAGTTTGGACTACTTTATCATCAAAAACTTCCATTCCTCCAGGAACTCCAGTTATTATACAAGTTACAACTAGTAATGGAGTAATAGCAACATATCAAACAACTTGGCCTAAAGTAGTTTGCAATCCAAATTATTTTGCTCAAAAAAATATCTATATAATTAATGTAAGCATAAAAAAGCTTAATAATAAAGGAAATAAATACAATATAAGTATTTATGTCAAAAACAATGAACCAATAACTATAACTGTTAATAATCTTTCTATAATAAATGCAACCAATCTTA
>DAXV01000030.1:0-2759 GCA_002506595.1 Acidilobaceae archaeon UBA158 | reverse complement strand
AGATAGCATTAAATTAATTAGTGTAATCATAAATCTAAAAAGAAAACCGATTTCTCCGGGAACATTTGTTATTATAGAGATTAAAACAACAAAAAATATCCAGGCATTTTCTTGCCCTGTGGAATGGCCATAATATTAAAAATTCTCATCAATTTTAAAAATTTAATTCCTAATTTTAATCAATTTTTAACTAATATATAAAGAAAATGAATTTTAGAATTATCATAATTAATTTTTAAAAAGATGCATTTAAATAGTAGAAATTATTAATTATAAATTAGAATAAAGAGGTGTAAATAATTTGTATAAAGCAAAAAGTATTAGCAAAGGAAATAAAAAGGCTGTTTCAGAAATAGTTGCAGTTATCATGCTTATGCTAATTGCCATAGCCTCATCAGTTTTGATTTATCTATGGCTTACCAGTCTAATAGGCTCAGTTCATGCAAATAATCCTACTTTATATGAAAAAATACAGATAACATCAGTTTCAATTTATCCAGGCTATAATATAACAGCCTATGTCGAAAATACAGGATCTATCAAGGTAACAATATCTAGCCTTTCAGTTATAAATGCAAATAATGGAAATGCATTATTTGTTACTACAAGCTTTGAAAGTAGTTCTACAAACACTATATCTCCAGGCAATGTTGGAAAGATTGTTACAACATCTACTCCTTCAATTTCTTCTGGAACTCCAGTTATTATACAAGTTACAACTAGTAATGGAGTAATAGCAACATATCAAACAACTTGGCCATAAAAATTCTCTTTGTTTCCTTCTCTCCATTAAAATAAATTAATAAAATTATGTTATAGAAAGGCTATTATTCATAAAATTAAGGATTTTTAATTGAATAAGAATATAAAATTAAAGCTGCCTCAGCAACGCTTCCAATTCTTCCCTTAATTCCTTTTATATAATAAGCCTCTCCAAATGTTAATTCATTTGGAGAAAAAGGCGAATCTGAGCCATTAAAAACTATTAGCATGTCTTTATCGATTAAAGGATTTTCTATATCAATTTCTCCTTTAGCATTGTCTTTATCGATTAAAACAACTTTTTTTGGATTATACAATTCAATAGCATCCTTTAATTCAGGTAAGACTACAACCCCTTTTCCTTCTTTTAATGCAATTTTAAAAACTTCTGGAATACCATTTTGGGCAGCGCTTCCATAGGCTTTACTTATAATTATCATCTTATAGCCAAAACCAAAGCTAAGCTTAGCCATATCTATTAGCTTTTGAACGCTGCTTACATTATGTATAACTGGAATTATCTTTGCATCCATTTTATCTCCCATTTATTAAAATTAGCCTCAAATTAAAAACTATGATACTCTTATTTTTTTCCACATATTGAATAGAACATTTAAATTTTTATAAACCAATCTTTAAAGAGGTGCGACCATGAGCGAAAAAGAAAAAAATCACATGGATTATGCATATGATTTAGATATAGCAATAAAACCTGAAACTAATGTACCTCAATTGGAAAGGGAATTTGGTTATTATATGGGCGTTGGAATTCCATTATTTAGCCTAGGAGGGGGTTATTTAAGGTCTTCACTTTATCAAATTTTAACTAATTTCCATGCAAGGAGGGGTTATTATATAGCAGAAACCCCAGTTATTAGCAGCACTGCTTTGTTTGATGTTTCAGGCCATTTAGGTTATTATAAACAAAACATGTATATTTTTCATATAGAAGATAGGGATTATGCAGTTAAGCCAATGAATTGCCCATTTCATTTAATGATTTTCTTAAATGAACTTGGAAAATATAGGAATAAGATGCAATTGCCGTTTAAGATATTTGAACTAGGTAGGGTTCATAGACTTGAGCCTAGCGGGAGCGTTTATGGCCTTTTAAGGGCTAGGGCCTTTACGCAAGACGATGCTCATATAATAACCCCTGAAAAAGATGCAGTAAAAGTTATTACTGATGTTTTTGAGGAGATGATAACCATATATTCCAATTTGTTTAGAATAAAGATTTCCCCAGAAACGATAAGAATTAGGCTAAGCGTTTCTGATAGGAGCAAAATAGGAACTGATTTTATGGGAACTGTTGAGGAGTGGGAAAAAGCGGAGGAATTTTTAGAAAAAGCAGCAGAAAAAATTGGTAAGGAATCTGGAATTTCTTATGTAAAGGGTATTGGGGAAGCTGCATTTTATGGGCCTAAAATTGATGTTATAGTAAAAATGGAAGATAATAGGGAATGGCAATTAGGTACTATACAATTTGATTTCAATTTAGCAAGAAGATTTAAAATATATGATATGGTAAAGCAAGTCTTTGGAGATATAAACGTTTATGTAATTCATAGGGCGTTATTAGGGAGTATAGAAAGGTTTCTAGGAGTTTATTTAGAAACTTATAAAGGTAGGCTACCATTTTCAATATCTCCTTTGCAAATTGCAGTCTTAGCAATTAAAGCTGGAGATGAAAGCGATGGAAAAGTTGAAGATGTAGCTAAAGGAATTCATAAAGAACTTATCAAAAATGGATATAGGTCTGCATATAAAGAAACGAGTAAAACGAGCTTATCTGGAGATGTAAGGCAAATAGAAATCAGTGTTAAACCTCCGGTAATAATATATGTTGGTAAAAAAGAAGTTGAAAACAATATGCTAACCTTATCAATATTTGATGGGAAAAGAAAGGAGAAAAAAATAGAGTTAAATAAGGCAATTGAAAAGATTAATGAAGAAATTCATGAAATAGAAAAAGAGGTTATAAATATTGCAGGAGA
>DAXV01000008.1:72374-75891 GCA_002506595.1 Acidilobaceae archaeon UBA158 | reverse complement strand
CACGAACTAAAAAATTAATCTAATAATTAGTTATAGACCAGCAATAATTAATTAATAGATTTAGGCAAGTTTCCTTATATGGATTCATTGTACATAAATGTTATTAATGCTAATAGAATTGCTTTTACAGACCTTTGTAAATTCAATAAATAATACCAATTAATAGTACCAAATTAAATTATATTATTCTTAATAACATGTCTTATTGCGATGTTTCTTTTTAATCAATATTTGTAAATGTTATGTCTTAAACTTAAATAAAAATAAAATTTCCATTAAAAGTCGTTAAGAAACGGACCCGCCGGGATTTGAACCCGGGACTTTCGGCTCCGAAGGCCGATGCTCTAATCCTGGCTGAGCTACGGGTCCAGTTTAGTAATAAATCAACTTTGTTATTAATACTTTTTAATTTAATTTGCCCTTTATAATATGGGAACAATAATGAGTGAAGACTTAGAAGAAATTAAAAATAAAATAAAAGAAACCTTAAAATTAAATAAATATGAGACAAATGCATACATCACGTTATTAAAACTAGGAAAGTTAAGGCCTACTGATATTGCAAAAAATTCTAACATACCTATTCAAAGGATTTATGATGTTCTTAAAAGCTTAGAGAAAAAGGGGTTAATAACAACAAAGGATCAAATATATTATGAAATTCTTGATCCTTCATTATCTTTTCAAACTATTGCCCAAAATTTAATAGCCGATGCAAATATTAAGGCTAGAGAAATAGAAAACATAGGCCAATTCTTATCAAGCATTGCAAAGATAAACACAATTGATGAAGTAAAAATAATCTACGGCGTTAAAGAAACAATAGGAAATACCATAACATATGTTAAAAACTGCGATGAAAAACCTTATTTTATGGTATATAAGGTTCTTGATAAATTAATTGATCTTTGGCCATTACTATATGAAATTATTTCAACAACAAAAAATGGTGCATTTCTTTTACTCCCTTACGATGCTAAAGTTGATAAAAAATACATAGAAGAATCAAAAAATCATAATTTTGAAATAATTAAAAGCAAAGCTGTATTTATGGATCTCTATGTTGGATGCAAAACTGTTATAATTGGATTGCCCAGTAAGACATACGAAGTTATAAGTATTGTAATAAATAATGAAGAATTTTCTAATGCACTTAAGGAAAGAATGAGAGAAATTATTAACAAATTTTAATAATATAACTTATTTATTCTCTAGTTATAATTAAAAAATTGTGAAAAGGATATGTCATTTTGGGAATGGAGAAGAAGATCACAGCCAGGTTGGGCAAGAGCTTGGAGACATAGAGGATGGTTACGGCCTATGATAATTTCTTTATTATATAAAAAACCCTTAAACGGAGTAGAAATAATGAACGAAATAGAATTATTAACAAATGGAATTTGGAGGCCTTCTCCAGGTAGTCTATATCCTATTATAAATGAGCTTATTGATGAGGGATTAGTTATTAAAAATCAAGAGGGAAAATATGAATTGACAAATGAAGGAAAGGAATTTGCAAAAGCAACTTTGACAGCTTTCTATTTATCGCCTGATCCGAATTATATAATAGATAGAATCACAGATTTGCTAAACTTTTTAGAAAATTTAGAAAAGGAAGATAAAGAAACAATTAGATCTAACAAAGATAAGCTAATTAGTATTAAAAATAAAATTGACAACATATTAAGTTATTTAGAAAATAATCCTTAGATTTATCTTAACTTTATGTATTTAAAAACAAATTCTTAATAGTATTAATAAAATCTAAAATCTAGTTTAGCTATTAGACCCCAGCAAATCCTTTGCCTTTATTATATGGAGATGAAGGACTTATATAATAAGGTTGTAAAACATTAGGTTCCTGGATATAATTTTGTGAGAATAGTTTATTATATTCTCTTCTAACATCATCATTTACAAGATGTAAGTATAATTGCGTAATTTTTATATCACTATGCCCCAATAATCTTTGCAATGCAGGTAAGCTCATCCCCCTTCTCAATGCTTCTGTAGCAAAGGTATGCCTTAATACATGTGGCCTTATTTTTCTGGCATCTAAACCAGCTCTCAAGGCCAAACTCTTTAATCTCTTATAAACAGCTTGGTAAGATAAATTTATGATATTTTTTCTCTTATTTCCATATATTGAATATGCTTCTATTAAGGCTTGCCTACTTAAAGGTCCTATGAAAACTATTCTTTCTTTATTATACTTACCTAAAACTCTTATTTGCCCTGTATCTAAATTTATATCATCCCAAGTTAAATTCAATAGTTCTCTTACTCTTAATCCTGTTTCAGATAATATAGAAACTATCAATAAATCTTCTAAATCTCTAACTGATGAAATCAATTTTGTAATTTCTTCCCAAGTTAAAGCCTCACTAAATGTTTGCCTTCTTAATGACATTATTGGTAATTCTTGATCAATTCCAAGCCAATTTAAAAATCTTCTTACAAAGATAGAATAATAATGTATTGTTGCCTCATAATTTCTCTTAGTTTTTTTAGACATATTTTTCTTCAAATAATAAATCCAATTTGCATAAATTTCATAATTTATTTCATCTATTTTCTTATCAACTCCTATAAAATTGATAAAATTTTGTATAGCAACTTTATAGGATTTTATAGTTAAGCGCGAAGCGCCAGAAATTTCCATGCTTTTAATGAATAAATTAAATGCTTCATTAATGTTAGATACATTAGATTTAATTTTAGGTATATCGATTTTTGACAATTTTAATCCCTTTGTTGTTTAGTTTTTTAGAAATTCTAAACAAAACTGGGTAGTAATACTTAATTCTAGATATTAATATTGTTATTTTAATTTTAAAACCTTACCCTCTCTCCGCATAGCTCTTTATTTTAATTAAATGCATACATATAAAAAACAATAAAATTTTACTTGTGATAAAAATGATTAATGAATTGAAATGTCCATATTGTGGATCTCATAGATTAGCATGGAGTGAAGAAACAGGTTATTTAGTTTGCCAAGATTGTGGAGCAGTTTTGCAATCTTTAATTGACGATAATTTATACTATAATAAGAAGAGTGAAAATAACAAAATAGATTATATACATAAAACTTATCATAGCACTGAAAATTCTATTGATAAGAAATTGGAAAAAGCCATAAAGAAAGGTAAATCCTTACAACTTGACCAAAACGGTAAAATTCATATATTATCAATTATTGATAAGAAATTGGAAAAAATAAAAAATTATGATAAATTTAAGGACTCTTATGAAATTTTAAATAATTACCCTATTTTAAAATCAAGAACTAAAAGAAATCAATATGCTATTGCTTTATATGCGTTGTATAGATCATATGGTTATTCAATAGAAAAATCTATATTATTAGTTTCAAAAGATTTAGGTGTTTCTAAGTTATCTTTAAAAAATATAATTAGAAAAAATAGAGATATCATAAATAGATATGAAATTGATGTTAAAAATAATCTTATGAATTTAAATAAAAATTTAAATGCTTAATAAGTTAAGAAAAACA
>DAXV01000008.1:59933-72269 GCA_002506595.1 Acidilobaceae archaeon UBA158 | reverse complement strand
GAAATAAAATCAATAGAGCTCATTTATAATATAATAAATTCAAAAACAGAATCAATAATTGAATTAGAAAAAATGTTAAAAAAGCTACATAATTTTTATTGGGGATTAATTGAAGTAAATTATGATAAACAAAAAATTTTTGAATCAATAAAATGTATTAAAAAAACCAGAATTCTTGTAAAAAAATTTTGGATAGATTATAGAAATAAAATTTTAGCATCTGATACTCCAAAAGAAATGAAAATTCTTTCAAGAGAAGCAAGGGGAAGAATGATTTCTGCATTAAAAAGGTGCAGTAAATCATTAGAATATCTTAGAAACCTTGTTATAACTATCATGAGTTTTCCTGGTCTTGACCCTTATAGAAAAACTATCATAATAGCTGGCCCTCCAAATGCTGGAAAGTCAACACTAGTATCTTCAATAACAAAGGCAAACACAAAAGTAGCATCATATCCATTTACAACAAAGGAAATCATTATAGGCCATTTTGAATATGACAAAAGCAATATAATTCAAATAGTTGATACTCCAGGCCTTCTAGATAGAGAGATTAATGAAATGAATGAAATCGAAAAGAAAGCAATAAGTGCTTTAACCTATTTAGATGGTATCATAATTTTTATTCTAGACCCTTCAAAAAATGCTTACATGCCAATAGAAGAACAATTTAATATAATAAATAATATAAAAAGCATTATAAAAAACAAAAAAATTATATTGATTATAAACAAAATTGATCTTTTAAACGAAAGTGAATTAAAAGATTTAGATTCCTTATTAATCAAAAATATAGAAAAATTAAGTATAAGCAAATTTTATAAAATAAGTGCCTTAGATAAAAAAATGGTGTTAAATGTTATTAATGAAATAGTTAAATCCAACCTCTTAATTTCATAGCTCTAACTACTTTATCTACAGCTATTCCATAAGCAGCCATTCTTAAGTTGTATTTTTCATGATCTAATTTGTTTTCCCAGAAGTTCCAAATTAAGTTCAAATTATTTTCCATCTTTTGTATTAATCTATTCTTTGCCTCTTCTTCAGTTATCCATCCGCCCATTCTGTTGTTTACCCATTCTATATGACTCATAATAACTCCTCCGCTGTTAGCTAGTGTATCTGGCACTATTACAACTCCTTTCTTTGTTAAGTATTCTTCAGCCTCAGGTGATGTTGGTCCATTAGCTCCTTCAACTATTAATTTTGCTTTTATCTTTGATGCATTTTCTTCTGTTATTACATTTTCAATTGCTGCAGGAACTAATATATCGACATTAAGCTCTAAAAGATCCTCATTGCTTATCTTTTTCTCATAATTTGGATAATCTGTAACGAACATGCTTCCTTTCTTGCTAATTGTAGCCTTTATTTCATCTGCATCAAAACCTTTGCTGCTATAAATTCCACCTTTAACATCTGCAATAGCTATAACTTTGGCTCCCATTTCATTTAAGAATTTAGCAGTGTAATAACCTACATTACCAAATCCTTGTATTGCAACTGTTTTTCCTTCAATTGACCCAAAAATTTTCTTGGCAGCTTGTTTAGCTACTGTAGCAACGCCCAAACCTGTTGAGAAGATTCTTGTTTGTAAACCTCCTAATTCTAAAGGTTTACCAGTAACAACTCCAAATAATTGTGAATCATATCTATTTGAATATTCATCAACAAACCAAGCCATAGTTTGTGGATTTGTATTCACATCTGGTGCTGGTACATCTCTGTCAACACCAACAAACTTACTTATGCCAGCAAAATACTTCCTTGATAATGTCTCAAGTTCTCTTGGACTTAATTGGAATGGATCAACTTGTATTCCGCCTTTAGCTCCCCCATAGGGTATATCAGCTAAAGAGTTCTTCCATGTCATCCACATTGCTAATGCCATTACTTCGCTAAGATTTGTTTCTGGATGGTATCTAACTCCTCCCTTATAAGGTCCTAAAGCACTGTTGTGCTGTACTCTCCATCCTGTAAATATCTTTAAGCTTCCATTATCCATCTTAACAGGTATCTTAACCTGAACTATTCTTTCAGGTGTTGATAACATTTCATAAATTTCATCTGAATAACCCAAAATATCCACTGCACTTCTAAGCTGCTTCTTTGCCTCTAAATAGGGATCCTTATTTGTAGACATACATGTCGCCCCATAATAAATAATTGTTTTTAATACTATAAAAATATTTTCAACATAAAATTAATAAAGTATAAAGTGTGTATTTTGTGTAGATGAATTTAATAGTCTTGGGATAAAAATGGGTATTAATATAATGATATGATAAATCTATTTTAAATTGTTTTTATTTGACACAATAGGTTTGTCCGACTTTGCGTGAAAACGTTTACTCTATAAGTACTTCCTGGTTGTAATGATAAAGTATTAACAAATACATGCTATACCTTTATTGGAGGAATCGTTATAAGCAAGCTAGTATTACTAGAAATTTCTAATTCATTATTATTCTTATGGTTTTATATACACATAACCATCATTAACAAGCTCTATTATTTTTACAATACCAGATTCTACTAAATTTAATCCTTCAATTAAATCTTTAAAAGGAATCCCTAAAGATCTTAACGATATGTTACATACATTAAATTTAACTCCAGATCCTAAGAGTTCATTTATTGTTTCATATGTATATTTATCAATATTTCCCTTCATAAAATTAATTATTCCCCTATCTGTTATAACTACTTCTACTTTAATTTCTGATCCTTTCAATGAATCTATTAAGCTATAAATGCCAGAAAATAAATTCTTTAAAGTATCTTGATTATCTTCATTTATATGGAATACTGCTTTTACAACCTTCATAAAATTCCCAGATAAAGATTTAAAAATGAGAATATAAAAGCTTTAATTATCTATTTTATAGAATTCTTGAAAACTTAGTTATTAGTCTGGCTTTAGTTTTTGTAATATAAACCATATCTTCAATTCTAACTCCATATAAACCTGGATAATAAATACCAGGTTCAACGGTTACAATCATCCCTGGTTCTAATACTTCATTAGAATTTGGCCTTAAATATGGAGCTTCATGAACTTCAACTCCAACTCCATGACCTAAGCCATGATTAAAATATCTAGTTATATTTTCCTTATCAAAAACAAGCCTTGCAGCCTTGTCCGGTTCCCATGCCTCCACTCCTGGCTTTATGGAATCTATCGCTTCCGATTGGGCTTCAGCAACAGTTTCGATTAGTTTTTTATATTCTTTACCCCCATCACCAAACCATAAGGATCTTGTCATATCACTTAAATACCCATTCATATTTGCTCCAAAGTCTATAAGCACTGGTCCAGGTTTTTGCAATCTAACATTACCTGGATTATAATGAGGTAATGCAGTATTTTCATAAAATCCAACTATTGTTGGAAATGCTTCGCCCCAAGCTCCTTGATTCATAAGCGATGAATAAAATACAGCCTCAACTTCATTTTCTGTAGGATTGCTTTCCAATGCATTTAATGCATCCCTTAACGCCTTTTCAGATGCATTGATAGATTCTAATATATATTCAACTTCCCAATCATCTTTAATTTCCCTTATTTTCAAAATATCATTACTTAAATCCTGTACTTTCAATTGCTCGTTTAGATAATTTCCTACCATATAATTAGCCCATTGCAAATCTGCCCCTATTTTATTTCCACATTGCAAAGATATAGATTTAATTGCATCAATTAATCCGCCTTCAACTAAATCAGATTTAGGAATAGGGGGTTCTGTTCCCTTTTCACCAGGTCTATAAAATGCCTTTAATGAAATGTCCTTTGGTGCTCTGCTAAGCATTCTAAAATAATCTAGAGTTGATGTAAGTAAATAATCTGAGCATTTATTTGATAAAATTAGTACCTCTGTTGGATCCCTAATACCTGTAGAATAAATTATGTTTTCTTTTCCAGCTAATATAAGAACATCCAAATTATATTTATCTAAAATAGATTTTAATTTTTCTTTATTTTTATCCCATCTACCTTCCAAACATAACACCTTATACTAATCTAATTCTATTAACTTTCTTATTTTGCCAACTATATTTTCTAATTTTTTTGCTCCTACCAAATCCGCATGCTGCGCAATAACCTTTTGAAACATTAAATGCTCTTCTTCCACATCTCCTGCATACAATATGAGTTTTACCTTTACTATGCAATCCCATTGAAGGCGTTCCTTTTGTCATCTATTATCACCCTGCTGGACTTACTGCTATTACATTATCTCCTCTAAGCAAAACCAAGCCTAAAGGTCTTGAGGTTTTACCTTCTAGCTCTTCAGCCTTTTCTAAAATTAAATTTAAATGTTGATCATAGCTTGTTAATATACCTTTAACTTCTCTATTTCCTTTCATCTTAACTAATACGCTTGAATTCAAGTAATCCGCTATAGCCTTAAACGTGTTTGCTTGCAAATGCGAGTTCTCTGACATGATTTTCCCTCCTAGTATTAAGCGCCGTTAGATTATTTAAAATCTTTGCTTTTATTTTTGTATGATCCCAATTTTTATATAAATAAATTTATAGTTTAAAACCAATATTATTAAATGACCCCAATGACTGCCGCTAGCTATAACAGAGCTAAATGCTATGATGATCAACGGGTCTGCGAGGGGTTTCATTTAATTTTTAAGATAAAGTTAAATTAATTCCTATTTTAAATAATTAATAGGGAAATAGCGTGTCTGAAAAAATAAAAATAAGTAAAAGACATCTGCTATCTAAAAAGGAAGTTAAAGAAGTTAAAGATCAGATATTAAAAGTATATCCAATGATACCAATGGAATGGGAAAAAGTAGAGATTGCAGTTTATCAAGATATTATTTTATATTTAGATAATAATTTTCCATGTATAGTAAAAAAAGGAGAACTAACATTTCCTTCTTTATTATGCTTATTAAAAAGGGGCTATTCATGGATGAATGGAGTAATAATAGATAGGGGTGCAACAAATGCTGTATCAAGAGGAGCGGATTTAATGCTACCTGGTATCAAAGATATTAAAGGGGAATTTAAAGAAAATTCTATCATTGCTGCATTTGATTTAGAGAAAGGAGTGCCAGTAATGGTAGGCAAAACTTTATATAATAGCAAAGAAATTTCAGATCTCATAAAGCAAAAAACTAAAGGAAAGGCTGTAGAAAATTTACATTATGCGGGAGATCTTATTTGGAAAATTTCAGTTTCTTTATAAGCTAAATTTTTCTTAAACATAAATAATATTTAGTATTCTCTTTTAATCCCAATGGCGGATCAAATTGAAATATTATACCCCATAAAGATAATATTGTTATTTTTGAATCTTCCTCTGATTTTACTAAATAACCATGGCCACAAAAATCATATATATCCATGTTTTCTGGCTTATTTTCATCTATAACTATTTGTATTTTATCTTTTTCAGAAATTTTTATCATATCTTGAACCAAATCAAAATATATTTCAGTATTTTTGTTAGCAGCATTAACTATTTTTGCTCCTTGCAACTTTGATTGAGTTATGCTCTTAACCTCTGCCTCTATATTAATCATAATTCTTCCCCATATTATAATGAACTAAAAATCTATAAAAATATTATGTGTTTAAATAATTTTTATCATACATCAATCTCAACAAAACCTTCATTATTAATTCTTACTTTATATGTCTTTAATGGAGTTTTTGAATTTGATTTGAATTCACAAGGTACTTCGGGTCTTACTTGAGGTGGGGCTATCATTTCTCCAGTTATTACATTAAACTTTGCTCCATGCAATGGACAAGTTGCTACATTATCTTGCACATCAGTTAATATACCGCATCCCATATGAGAACATATTGCATCCATACCATATAATGAATTGTTGTATTTTACTATTAATATTGGTTTATCGTCTACCATAACAACTGCGGAATTCCTTTTATCAAAAACCTTTCCTATTACAGAAATTTTTCTAAACAAATTCCATACCCCTTTGTTGAATCATATATTTCCAATATATATACTTTTCATATATATTTTTAATACAATAAAAGATTTGTTTATTAAGGCTAAAAATTAATGGCTTTATAAATAATATCAGAGAATTTGATAAGAAAGTATAAAATAGATAAAATTTAAAGATTTAAATAAAATAAATTTTTCATTATTTTTATCTTTATCCAAAGTTTTACCTTTAAGATATGAAGAAGATAGATAATTAAGATGCAATCCTTTTTTATTTAAATACTATACCATTTTAATTTTTAAAATTTATCAAAATATTAACTTAAGCCTATCTTTTCTTTAAATTCCATATATTTTTCTTTTAAATATTTGCTATCTATGATATCCTTAATATGATCCCATGGAAACGGTTCACTCCTTTCTTTTAATGCAATATTAGATAAACCATTTTTTATAGCATTCCTAAATGAAGCCCTATTACCTCCTTCTAATCCTATCTGTATCAAATATTTTAAAACATCTCTATCTGATAAGGAAATTGAACCTTGAATTAATGCTAACAAAGGATCATAAGAACTAAAATCGTCATAATAGGAATTGTTCTTCAAATAATTTATTTTTTCTTTCATTGTTTTTTCATCACTCATAGGCAACCATTGTAAAGGAGTTCTAGGCTTTATAACTAAAGGATTTACACTTAAATGTAATTTTCTAACTCCGATATTTTTAATTTTATGAATTAATTCAACTATGCTATTTAAATCATCATATGTTTCTCCAGGTATCGATGTAATAAAATATGCCTTAATATTTAAATTATATTTATATGCATATCTTGACACCTTGATAATATCATCATCTTTTATTTCTTTTCCTAATGCAAACCTTATTCTTTCAGAACTTTCTGGCGCAATTGTAATAGTTTGTTGGCCTAAGCTTGCAATCAACTCTATTGAGTCATCATCAAGCAATTCAGCTCTTAATGATGGTAATGAAATATTTAAATTCTTTTCTTTTATATTTTTTAATATTTTCTTGAAATCTGGGTGAGAATTAACTGTTAATCCTATTAATGAAACTCTATCATTATACCTTTTGTTTAGTTCTATAACCTCATTTACAATATCTTCAGATTTTTTATATCTAACTGGTCTTGATATATAGCTTTCCATACAAAATACACAATTAAAAGGACACCCTCTCATTACCTCAACTCCTAATGAAAAAGTGGTTTCATTGGTAAGAATCCTTTTTGTTAATGAATCAAAGCTATTTGAAAATGCTGCTCTTACTTCATGTTTACCTAAAGAAGGTATATATAAACCAATACCTGCATCTAATTTTCCGGAATAAATAATATCAACAAGCTTCTGCCACACTGCTTCCAAATCACCTATTATTTCTACATCTGCTAAATCTGCTAAAGGCTCTGGATTAGCGGTGATTGGAGGGCCTCCAATTATAATTTTTGGCCTATTTCTTTTGCTTGAATAAACTTCTATATTGCTTCCAATTAATGCTTTAACTATATTTACATAATCTAATTCATAATGTACCGGTATTATAACATAATCGAAATCCTTTAGAGGCATTCCATTTTCAAAGCTTCTCATTGGTGTTGGTTTACCTGTTAGGCTTGGCATATAAAACCTTTCTAAATAAATTTCCTCAAGCTGATTTAATAAAAAGTATAATTTATGAAAAACTAAGGATGACATTGCAACACTGTATATTGAAGGATAAAATAATGCTACCTTTATCTTGTTCTTATTGTATTTTTTATTTATCAATTCTTTTTCCACTATTTTATTTAACATATGATCACATCGATCTCATTTCTTTTCATTTTTAATAGAAAAGAGAAACCCTTTTATTATATTTAACTAAAACGCACCATATATTTCTTCTCTTACATCAGGATCAACATATGCTCCCAGAAATACTCTATATCCGTTTTTTGTGTAAACTCTTGCTTCATCTCCAAAAACCCTTGTTTTAATTTCTGGAATCCAATAAAATTCATTTGATTTTATTTCAATTTCTTCGAAATAATTGCAAGTATCGTCATCTACAGTTAATTTACCTAGTTTAACACAAAGACCAACAAATGGATATTGAACATGAGGCCTCCAGTTAGCACATCTGTTACAAGCCTTTTGATTATTCATTTTAATCTCCTTGTTTAATAATATGTATAAAAATTTATACATTTACAACAAGATTTATAATTAATGAGATAATGATGCTTTTATTTTCATTTCATAATTAAATTTCCTTATTTGATACCAGGCAATAATCATTAATATACCAGGTATGATAAACAATATAGAAATTATGCCAACAATTATTTCTATTATACCAATAGCTAAAGCAGCTCCAGTTGCTTTTTCTGGTAAATTGTGAGATAGTGGCAAATATACGAATGGTATACTAATTAGACCTAATATTAAAAATATTATACCATAGCCATATAATACATTAGCTACAAAACCTTTTATAGAGCTGCTTGTTATGTTTAACGAAGCAAATTTTCCATAAGTTTGCGTTATATTAGAGAAAAAACTTGATGGCAACGTGCTTACTAAATATCCTGCATAAAGAACCATTAGAGAAAACAATACAGCTATAATAACTGAGGCTATTACTAATCCCTTTCCAGGTACTTTTTCATTTATATTTTGCATATATTTCCCCACGTTTTTTATTAAAACTTGACATTTATAAATGCATAAAACCAAAACATTTAATTATAGAAATAAACTCATTTAATTGATTTTGACTATAGCACTAAATCGTTAACCGGGGGGTTAACAATATTAAAAATTGTTTATAAATCTTGAGAACTGAAAATTTAGTATTTAATTAATAAATATAAACCTATAACTATAATTCCCTTAAGTTAAGAACACTTGCATATAAGAAGGGTATAAATAAAATGTTATGATTAAATTAGTTTCAATATTTCTATATATAATAATTAAAATAATTAAAAATTGCTGATCATTGTAATTTCTAATATTAATAAAATCATTTTGTTCTTTTTAAATATAATTAGTTAAATCATTTAAATTAAAATTTAATTGTTAACCCCCCGGTTAACAATGATTAACTTTAAAAGATGCCAACGGACCCGGGGGGATTTGAACCCCCGACCTTCGGCTCCGCAGGCCGACGCCCTAGTCCTGGCTAGGCTACGGGTCCTCAATAATTAAAATCAACAAAAAAAGATTATAAACAAATTATCTGTTATTTAAAAAATCTGCTCTTTAGAGTTAATAATTTTAGCAGCATCTAAAGCGAAATAAGTGATTATTAAATCAGCTCCAGCCCTTCTAATAGATATAAGAGATTCCATTATAGATTGTTTTTCATCGATTAACCCCTGCTTAACAGCAGACCTTATCATAGCATATTCTCCGCTAACATTGTATGCAGCTAATGGTATATCAGGATAATATTCCTTTACCAAACGTATAACATCTAAATATAAAATTGCAGGCTTTACCATAATAATATCTGCCCCTTCCTCCAAATCAAGCCTTACTTCTTTTAGTGCTTCCATCGCATTCCTTGGATCCATCTGATAACTTTTCCTATTACCAAATCTAGGTGCAGAATCTACAGCCTCTCTAAATGGACCATACATAGCGCTTGCATATTTAACAGAATAGGCCATGATGCCTACATCATTAAAACCTGAATCATCTAATGCATCTCTGATTGCTTTAACTTGACCATCCATCATACCTGAAGGGGAAATAAAATCAGATCCTGCTTGTGCTTGAGATACAGCTATTTTCTGGTAGACTTTTAAGGTAGAGTCGTTATCAATAACATCGCCTCTTCTTGAATTTAATGGAATTCCGCAATGGCCATGAGAAGTATATTCACATATGCACAAATCAGTAAAAATTAGAGGATCCCACCCAATTTCTTTTCTTATATTTCTTATTGCAACCTGAACAGGACCATCAGGGGCATAGGCTCTTATACCATCTTCGTTCTTTATTTTGGGAATACCAAATATTAGAAATGAATGAATACCTAAATTCATGGCTTCATTTATAAAATTAACAAGATAACTTGAATTAGAAGGATATGTTAATTGGCCTTCCAAACCGGGAGTTTCTATAGGTTTTTCTATAGTTTCGCTAACGAAAATTGGTAATATTAATTTTGATACATCTAATGAGGTTTCTGATATTAAATCTCTAAGATATTTCGAGGCCCTTAATCTTCTTGGTCTAATTCTTGGAAACGATGCCATTCTTTTCACCTCAAGTTCTTCTTATAATATTGAATAATTAATTCTGATATTTTTTCATTATAATTATCATGCAATAAATTAAAAATTGGTTTCATAGATTTCTTTGCAAAGCTTTCAAATGCTATTCTTAACGCCTCATCTAATTCCATGCCCTTATTTATATTTTTCTTCGTTTGTTCCATCTCGTATTTTATTATTGAATCAATGTATCTCATTATTTCTGATATGTCTTCATCAATTGATCTTTTTCTTAAATATTGTAATAGCTTATCTAATTCTTCCTTAATTATCTTTTCTGCTAATTGAACTTGATCTAATCTATGATTATAATTTTCCTTTACTAATTTGTCAACGCTTTCAATATTATATACTTTATCGCCAGTTATTGCATTTGGGGTTGAGATATCAATAATTAGATCATTTTTATTTAACAAGCCTTTAAGGAAATCAAATGGTCCTCCTTTAATTGCAACCAATATGACATCAAATTTTTTGTTAACAATCTCATATAAATCATTTACTTCAAAGCTACATTTGTCATTTATAATTTTCTTTGCATTATCTAACGATCTATTAGCTATCGTTATTTTACTTGGGTTATATTTAGAACATAAATGGTCTATCATTATTTTTGCTGCTTTACCTGCCCCAATTATTGCAATTTCCTTATTATTTAATGTACCCAATAGCTTTGATGCAAGTTCTACAGATGCTTGAGGATATCCTAAAACGCCTTTTGATATATCAGTTTCACTCCTAACTCTCTTACCTAAAATTATGGATTGATGGAATACTGAATCGAGTAGCTTACTTGTATATCCCAAATTTTTTGCTTCCTCCCATGCATCCTTAACTTGAGATAAAATTTCTGTTTCTCCGATAATAGAGGATTCCAATCCTGCAGAAACTCTAAATAAATGGGCAGCAGAATCCAAACCTAAGTATTTATGAAAGAATTTAGAATAAATACCCATGTTTTTATTTATTTCTTCTTCTAAAATTTCCTCATTATAAGAATCTACATATATCTCAAATCTGTTGCAAGTAGAAAGAATTACTATTCCATTAGAAATATGGAATATATCGTCATAAATTCTCTCTTTAATTTCTTCTACTTTTCCCATATCATAAAAGCATGAATCTTTATAGGTTATTGAATATAGCCTTAGATTATTGATATCATATGTTTGATCTATCATCAATAGCACCTACAGGTTTTTAACAACGCCTTAATATTAAGCGCATTTTATATAAAATACCAGAATATACATATACATTTATATACAAATATTTATATATTAATACTACATTAACTTATATTAATTTTTATGCATAGTTTTTTATATTTAATTTTTAGAAATACTATATCAAAACTTAAATTGATCTTTACTTACCTATTGATTGATAATTAAAGAGGAAAAGAAAATGATAATAGTATATCATGATCCGGGCGATGAAAAAGAGGTTGATAGACTTATTAAATTAATGAAAGAAAATAAAATAGATGCCAAGATTATTCCTATTTCTAAAATTGATAATATAATCCCAGAAAAAGGGGAATTAATTATTTCATTAATACCCTTTAGAGGTGGACATAACAAAAGCATTGAAGAAATTGCTAAAAAATTTAATGCAATTTTCATTAAAATGCCTTTAAATATTATGTATGATAATTTAAAAAATTATTTAAAAGAAATTAATTGCAAAGATGTTTGTTTTCTCTATTGGAAAGCAAAAAGATTTATTGAATTACAAGAAGAGGATTTTAATGAAATTCTAAATAATATAAAAAATTTGGGTATCAAAACTTATTCGAATTGTGATGAATGCCATGAGTGTTTTGTTACATTAACAATTATGAGAGGAATAATGTCTGAAAAGGCAAGAGAATATGGAGATAGGTGCTCGTCTAAAGTAATAGAGGAGCTGTTAAGTATAATAAAAGATGATTTAGTAAAATGGATCAAAGGTTTCCAAGATGCGGGGGGTGGGGTTTGAACCCACGCAGGCCTACGCCAACGGGTTCTGAGCCCGTCCCCTTTGGCCAGGCTCGGGCACCCCCGCGCATTTTTAAGATAAACTGAT
Organism: Acidilobaceae archaeon UBA158; assembly: GCA_002506595.1. GTDB lineage: Archaea > Thermoproteota > Thermoprotei_A > Sulfolobales > Acidilobaceae > Caldisphaera. Next base: position 59,978 of record DAXV01000008.1, on the reverse strand, counting down.
TTAGAATAAAATATTATTTATACAATTATCTTAACAAAAAGGTTA
>DAXV01000008.1:41837-59909 GCA_002506595.1 Acidilobaceae archaeon UBA158 | reverse complement strand
ATATATACAAAATCTTTCTTAACTAATTATTTGAACTATAAATTAGATTAGTCTAATATTTTCATTTAACAGAATAAATAGATAATTTCATAAAGAGCTTAAATATACCCCTCCATCCAAAAAATCCTAGATATGAATAGTGGTGCAAAAACTTGGGTGCCTTAGATATCCTGGCAAATTGGTCAAGCTATTTACCAACTATCAAAAAACCAAAACAGAAGCTTACGTTGTATAGAAGACTTGCATGGACAGGTATTATTTTAGTAATTTATCTAATTATGGCAAATATACCCTTATATGGAGTTCCTACGCAAGCATTAACTAGCACAATTTCATTACAAAATATAATATTTGCAAGCAGTGCTGGAACATTAATGCAATTGGGAATAGGACCAATAGTTACTTCAGGTTTAATATTAGAGGTTTTAGCAGGTGCTAAGCTAATTGATATAGATTTATCAAATCCAGATGATCAGCTTAAGTTTACAGGTGCAATGAAAACGCTAGCGGTTATATTAGCAGTAGTTGAAAGCATTGTCGTTATGTTAAGCGGCGAATTGTTCCCTATAGGATTTAGTCCATCATTATTTGTTAAAGTTTTAATTGTTATACAGCTTACATTTGCATCTTTTTTGGTAATTCTAATGGATGAAGCCTTGCAAAAGGGTTGGGGATTAGGGAGTGCAATAAGTTTGTTTATATTAGCAGGTGTTGCTCAAACTGTTATTTGGGATATGTTCGGCTTTATCCCACATATTGCAATGGACTTTGGTGTTATACCTGCTATAATAATTGATAAGAACCTATTGGTTTTTGCAAGACCTAATGGGTTCCCCGATTTAACTGGTTTATTATCAACATTTGCAATAATTATACTACTTGTCTACCTAAATGGTATGAGAGTTGAAATACCAGTAACATCATCAAGGCTTAGAGGGATTAGGAGCAGAATACCTTTACAATTTATTTATGTTACAAACATACCAATCCTATTATTAGCTATATTAGTTGCAGATCTTCAACTTTTTGAGACTCCTATAGAAAGGTTCTTAGGAGCAACATCTATTGTATATAAAGGTTATGCAGATTTAGTCTATTATTTATCTCCTCCAAATGGGATTATTAGCGCATCGATAAGTCCATTAAAGACTGTAATTTTTGCTATAACATGGCTAATATTATCTGTATTATTTGGTTATTTATGGGTTGAGGTCGCAGGATTAAATCCAAGCAGTCAAGCAGAGCAATTAATCTCAGGAGGATTAGAAATTCCTGGTATGAGAAGAAATCCAAAAATACTAGAATCAGTCTTATCAAGATACATATACCCATTAACTGTATTAAGTAGTTTAATCGTAGGGGCAATAGCTATTGTTGCAGCAATATTTGGCTCATTTGGAACTGGAGCAGGAATCTTGCTAGCAGTAGGAATTATATACCAGTACTATTCCATGATTAGCTATGAGAGAGCATTAGAGGCATATCCATTAATTAAGAGAATTATGGGTGAGAAATAATGAGCCAATTAAGAAATAAATTTAAAGTAATAATTGTTACGGGCGTCCCAGGAGTTGGTAAAACAACGGTTTTATCAATGCTTCAAGAAAAAGCAAAATCATTAAACGTTAACTTAAAGGTAGTAAATTTTGGAACATTTATGTTAGAAACAGCTCTCAAAGAAAAACTTGTTAATAATAGAGATGAGCTTAGGCATCTAAGTTTAAGAAAACAATTGGATCTACAACAATTAGCTGCCAAACGTATTATTGAAGAAAGCCTTAAAGATCTAAGCGAAAATGGTTATTTAATAATCGATACACATGCAATAGTGAAAACATCTTCTGGTTATTTACCAGGGCTTCCTAGGCAAGTATTAGATGAACTAAAGCCAGATATGATAGCTGTTATAGAGGCAGATGCAAAAGAAATATACAATAGACAAGTCAAAGATTCTACTAGAAACAGATCAGATTTCGGAACCGAAAAAGATATTGAAAAATTAATGGAATATGCAAGGATGGCATCGTTTGCAAGTGCGGTGCATTATGCATCTACTGTTGCTATAGTAACTAATAAAGAAAATAAAGCAGACATGGCTGCAGAAGAATTATTACAATTTATACAAAAGCTTTAGTTCGATTTAGGATTAATTTTATATTTTAACTTATACCTATATTCAAGATATTTATCGTTTGGAGAATATCTAGGAGGGTGTGGAACCCTTAGTTGTCCTCCACAATATGGACATCTATCTTGATTTAATGTGTACCTATTACAATTAATGCATTTCCTTAATAACCATCTCATATAATTACGCCTTTATTCTTTCAAATGAATATTCTACTTTTAGTTCTTTAGCGAGCTTTTCTCCTTTACTACTTAATTTTTCTATAACATTCTCCAAGGTTTTATAATCTGGGCCTATTAAATCAATTCTGTATTTTGGAGATCCAATTGTATATATCTTTATGTCTACTCCTTCATATTTTTTAACTTCTTCTTTTATATCCAACAATATTTTTTTAATTTTATCTATACCATCTGATTCCAAAGATTTCAAATTAAAATACCCACTTATTTGCACATGTTTAACTTCAACATATTTCTTTGCATAATCCATTAATACATCATGCCACTCTGTAGGTATCTTAGCCTTTCTTAATGCATCTTTCCCTTCAAGATTTATTGCCTCTAAACCAGTCATCGCATCACCAAAGTAATCCTCAAGATGCCAAACAACTTCTTTATATGCTTCATCTTCTGATTTATTAATCTGTTTTGCTGCCATTAGTATTAAATTTACTGCTTTTAAGGTTCTCTTCCAGTACATCATTTTCCTTTTCCTTTCATTATCATTAACTCTTTTCAGGCTAACATCAACTTGCCCTTTATTTCTATATATTCTTATTACTTTTACAGCCAGCTTTTGATTTTCCTTTATTACTTCATTGATATTTTTTACAGCTTTTGTCGCAACTTCGCTCCAAGGTAAAAATGCTCTTAAATCATTATATTCATCTATAGTCATATATGCACCAAAATCATGAACCTCTTTTATAGTGCCAATAACTATTTCCCCAATATCAGGCATTTCTTTTCTATTTTTTAGTGCCAATTCTATCCCCTACTTATTTATATTGTATCCTATTTTTTATGTTCCTATGAAATTTATGAATGTTTTGTTTATTTAAAGTACAGGTAATTTATAGAATAAATATATAAATATTAAAATAATTTTAATATCTTTCAATTCCTTATAAATCTATGGGGTAAAATAAATATGAATAATGAAGAATATATAAAAATACAATCAAATAAAGTTATAATCTACGGTATAGGTAAACCTAAAACCATTGATGTACCTGAAGAGATTTTACCTTGGATTACTAAAAGCAAGGTATTAAATAGAATTTTCTATATACTAATTAATCATGAAAATTTTAAGAGGAGATTATCTAATCCTATGTCACTAAGAACACTTCTTGTTTATCTATATGCAAAAAAGGAAAATATTCCTACTTATATTATGGCAAGGAAATTTAATATAGCTCCAGAACAATTATATAGAATAGAAAGAGGTCTAAAAAAAGATAACCTATATAACGCAATAATGATTCAAATAGACTTAGATTCTCAATAATGTATAATTTAACAACTAATATAATGAACTTATCAATAATACTAAATAAGATTCTTATTATCATAAACTAAATAAGATTTTATAGTCAAACTTATTTATTACTTAAAGTATGATAAAAATAGGTGAAAATTTGCCGAGACCATATATTATAATATTCTCTACAATGACAGTTGACGGAAAAATAGCCAATAGCGAGGGATACTCTAAGTTAAGTTGTATTGATGACTTTAAACTGCAACATTATTTAAGATCAAATAGTGATGGCGTTATGGTTGGAGCAAATACTGTTATTAAAGACAATCCTAGTCTAACAGTAAGACTTGTAAAAGGAATATCTCCATATAAAATAGTAGTAGATTCAAAATTAATTGTTCCTATATCATCAAAAATTTTTTCTAATCCAAAGAAAAGTATTATTATAACGTCCAACAATTTAAATAAAGAAAAATATGAAATATTTGAAAAAATTGGCGTAAATATAATAAAAGTTGATTTTAAAGGTGTTCTAGATATTGATACAGCATTAAAAAAACTCTACGATATTGGCATAAAAAGATTAATGGTTGAAGGAGGAGGACATCTAAATTATTCACTTCTTTATAATGGACTAGTAGATGAACTTTGGATAACAATTTCTCCATTTGCTTTTGGTGGGGGTACATCAATTTTTGAAAAAGGAATTTTAAAAGAAATTAAGGCTGAATTTTATATAAAAGAAATAGAGAATTTGTGCCATAATTGGGTTAATATAAAATATGATGTATTATATCCAAAAAAACCCTTAATTTAAAAATTAGTATATGATTCCTTTATATGTATTAATATACAATGGATCTTTATTTATTCTCATTATATATTTTGATCTGTTATATTTTTCTCCAGGGTTAAACGACTTCATCTCATTTGATTTTAGATCTAATTTCTTATATTTCTCTTGGACATAGTCTCTATATAATGATTCCATTACATTAAATGTACAGAATGGAACAACCCTTCCATCTGGCATCAGATAACTTATGTTGCATCTCCTAACCCTTTCAACGTCATAATTATATAGATCCATGAAATGCATCATACCTATAAATAACATATGATAATGAAGTTGACCTAACGCATCATAATTTCTCTTTAAGAAAATGCTAGTCAATAATTTGCTAAACTTTAAATCTTTCGGCATATTCTTCTCTTCTACGAACTTCTTTAAATCTATTATACTTTTTAATAAATGTAATTTCTTAAATCTGCTATCAATTATATCTACTCTTTCATCATCTAAATATTCTAAGAATCCATCAACATCAAAGAATGAACCTATTGGAATGAACTTTGTAGGTAAGCCATTAGCATCTCTTTCTACGAATACATAATTTGCTGACCCACACATAGGATGATTTGACATGCAGAATTGATTTGATTCAGTTGCTGCTTCTACAAATTTAGCGAACTTAGCAGCTACTGGAATCGGATACCAAGTATCTCTTGGTATTTGGCCATCGGTTTGTTTTTCAATCTCTATTATAGCATCAGCAATTGTTATTCTCATCTTATCTCTTTCGCTCTTCTTAAGTTGACCCGATAAACTTACTGGCTGGAAATTAACTGCCCTTACTATATCTATATGCTTTCCTGCAAATTTCAATATCTTGCCTATTTCCTGATCATTGTGACCTTTTATAAGTGTTGGAACTAAAACTACGCTAGTCATACCTGATTTCCTAAATACCTCAAAAATATAGGGTATTTCCCAATGATTCTTGAAATTAACTTTTGGTGATACTCCATCAAAGCTCAAATAAACGGTATTTACTCCAGCTTCTCTTAATGTCCTTGAGTAGTTAATAGCCGCCTCTGGATCATTAAAATACATCTCAGCAAATTTAATACCTGCAGTGTTTAACTGAATATGTCTAACTCCTTCTTCCCTTAACATTTTAATTATCTCTGGAAGATCTTCTCTTAATGTAGGTTCTCCTCCTGTTATTTGTATTGCCATTGTTACTCCTTGCTTTTTCAATTGCTCAATTTGGAACCTAAGCAGATCAATACTAGGTTCATAAATATAGCCAGCTTTTTCCGCATAGAAGAAACAATAATAGCAGCTAAGATTACATCTATTGGTTACAACTAAATTAGCCAACGCAGTATGATTTTCATGCATTGAGCAAAATCCGCAATTATATGGGCAAGGGGCATTAAGACTTACATATGCTTTTATTTTACCTGCCCCTTTTCCAGTTTCTTCAAATTTCATCATTCTCGTATAAAGTTTCGAATCGCCATAATAAAGTTCTTCAATTTCTCCATGCTCAGGACAAATCTTTCTAAGATAAACTTTTCCATCTCTTTCAAAAACCCTTGCTGGCAATAATCTTTGACACACAGGACATAAACTTGTTGTATAATGCAAATGTTTTTCATTTTCATTAAGCTTTGGCATAGGACCTCCTATGGGTATTTTCTTATCAGCAATTTCTACATATGCTTTATCGCCTTCTGTGAAGAATTTTCCTGGAGCAGGTAAAGTTCTATTAACCTGACCCTGTACAACTTCTTGCTTTTTATTTACCTGAACTACTGCCAAATTTTAAACCTCCTATATACATTGCTTATTATATATATTAAATCTCCTCTTATATATGTCTGGATACTGTTTTTTAAGATTTACTTATTAATTTATTATTGTTTGAAATATTTTTTAAATATTTTCTTCATATTTATTATATGCATATATACGTTTATATACAAGACTATTCATGTCAGGAATTACATTTTTAAGATTGCCATAGTATTATAAGAAATAATGTAAAAACTTATAAATTTAAACGAAAACTATATCTATAAAGAGAACGGTGATGAAATATGGTTAGAGATAGGGTTGTAATAGCAAAGGAATTAAAAGGAAAGAAAGATGTGAATGGTAAATCTTATGAATATGAATATTATACTTTACCTCTTAACATATACGTAAAAAAGCACATAATTGAAAAGTTCGGCAAAAATTTTGTAGTTGAAATAGATGAAAACACAGGCGTTATATGTATAAAGCCAAAACCATTAGAAGATTTTATAGGAATAACCAAATGTCCTTCACCTTGGGCATCTGAATTATAATAAAAATATAGGAAAATTTATTTAAAATTTTATCAAATTGGTAAAGTATAAAATATTTTTTATCATATATTGATTTTGGGTTAATAAGTTGAGCAATGGCAAGGTATCAATAATAATACCAACATATAATGAAGCTGAAAATATAGGTGGTCTGATAAACAAAGTAGAGAATATATTAAAAAATTATTATGATTACGAAATTTTAGTTGTTGACGATAATAGTCCTGATAAGACATATGAAATAGTAGATAGAATAAGCAAAAATAATCCACATATTAAATTAATATTAAGAAAGGAAAAGAAGGGTCTATCTTCAGCTATAATTGATGGAGTCAAAAGAGCAAGTGGAAACATAATTGTTGTAATGGATGCTGATTTCCAGCACCCTCCCGAAATAATACCTAAATTAATTGAATCCTTAAAGAATTATGATATTGCTATTGCTTCTAGATATAAAAAAGGAGGTAAAATAGAAGGTTTTTCATTTTATAGGAAAATAGTTAGCAAGGGAGCAACATTATTGGCAAAAATTTTAGTACCAGAAGTAAATAGAACATCAGATCCTATGTCCGGTTTTTTTGCATTTAAAAAAGATGCAGTGAATTTAAACAAATTAAATACAATAGGTTATAAAATCTTATTCGAAATTTTATATAAAAACCCGAATCTAAGGGTTATTGACATACCTTATACTTTTAAGAACAGAAACAAAGGGAAAAGCAAATTAGGAATGAAAGAAATCTTTGAATTTTTAATTCATGCTATAATAAATTCTAGGATAATTAAGTTTGCAGTTGTTGGTGCTATGGGAACTATTGTAAATTTAGGAGTAATGTATTTACTATTAAACAAGGGCATGTTTTATGATTATGCAAGTGCAATTGCTATAGAAACAAGTATATTATTTAATTTTATCTTTAATGATAAATGGACTTTTAAAGACAGGAAAGGAAGATCTTTGATATCTAGAGTTTTAAGGTATAATTTAATGGTAGGGCCAAGTGGTGTAACGATATTTTTTGTAATGGAATTGCTAACAAAATTGTTAAAAATATATCCATTAATAGGGCAATTCATTGGAATAATATTTGGATTTATAGTTAACTTCATTTTATCATATACTAAAGTATGGAATATTTAATTTTAGAATTTAGATAAAATTTATTTTACAAATATATAAATAATTTTAGAATATCATAAAAGGCAAATCGTTAACGCTATATAGAATTTTAAGATTATAGATTTAATTTGTTTCATACTTATAATACAAAACCTGATTCTTATTATATTATCTTATAAACATAAATACAGGCTACGTGCCTTCGATATGATTTTCTTTATATAAAAGGGTATCTTATCTCTTTGGAATTACATCTACCATATAGAAATAGTTATAGATTTTTCATCTTTACTACCTTAAAAAAGGCTCACAATTTATCATCCCAATCCTCAAACGGAAATTCGGTTAATAGAAAAAATTTTAATTTTTATAAAATGCAACAATTAGTAATTTTTTAATAATTAGTTATAATTTTCTCTATTTTTAAAACAACAAAATTATATAAGCGATATAAACAGCAAGATTAATTAACGTAACTGGAATCCCTATTTTCATAAATTCTTTATAAGTTATTGTAATTCCATACCTCGATTCCAATGTATCTATAATTATAATATTTGATGCAGCACCCAAAATTGTTAAGTTGCCCGCAATAGTTGTAGCCATGGCTAATGTGATCCAACTTATAACATTAGCATATGAGTAACCAAGGTTATTCATATATACAATAAATAAATTTGTGAAAGGTACATTACTTATTAACTGACTAAAAATTAATGAGGAAGCTGATATTCTTAAAACATTATTGATCCCTCTCATATAATGAGGTAACAAAAAATGCAAAGGTTCATATAATATACCAGAGTTCCATATACCTTGAGTTGCTATAAACATAGTTATAAAGAAAATTATCGTTCCCCAATTTACTTTAGAAAGTGTTTGCCTTGGATCTGATACAAATATATAAATAAATGCTGCAATTGTAAAAGGAATTAAACCTATTGAAGTTATATGTGGAAGCTTATATAGTTCCAATAAATCATTTATTAAAAGAGAAACTATAATTAAAAATATAGAAATTATTGATATGTAAGCATCCCTTTTATTTTTAATATATTCCTGAGGAACTCCTATAAAAAATTCTTTTTTAAGTTCTTTTATTTTATAATATTTAATAATGAAAAATGTGGTTAAAAATAAATTAATTATTGTAGGTATTGCTAAATATTTTAGAAATGTTATTAATGGTGCATTTATATTAGTCTCAGTTGCAATAAGCATGTTTTGAGGATTCCCTAATGGCGTCATAACAGAACCTATAGTTATTGCAAATGCAACCAATATGGCTATTGGCTCAAAAGGCAATTCTAAGGATTTTGCTATTATTACAGATAAAGACGTACCTACTATTGCGACTGCGTCGTTAACCATAATACTAGATAATAATCCAAAGAATAATGCTAAAATATAGAGCAGCAAAACCCTACTTTTAAATAAAGATATTAAATAAGCTGCTAAAAAATCCAACAAACCAGATGATTCAGCTATACTAATAATGCTAAACATGCTTATCAAAAACAAAATAACATTCCAATCTATGATACTACTTATATAATATATTGGAACAAGACCTAATAATATTGTTATAGAAGAAGCTAAAGACATTATTGACCAAGAAGGTATTTTTGTAAACCTAGCTCTCATTATTAAACCTATTATTATAGTTAAAAGAACTATAGCCCCAAAATATTCTTTGATATTTATCAATTCATTTCCCTCAACTAATTTTTTTCTTAATTAATAATAAATGCATTACTGGATTTTGTTATTACTGACCTCCTCCAGTCCTAAGGGTGTACCTTTAGGCAGTTCATTGGTTAACAATTTACAGCCTTCACTTTTATCACTTCATAGCTAGTAGGTTTTACCTCTTCCGCTCCATTTATCAAGTAGACCAGAGGTTGGTCTTCAACACAATTACCCTTATCTACAAAGAGACCCTCACTCTTGGTTCATAAAGACTTGGGGTTATGTAGTTACATTAATGTTGGACACTTAAATAATCCTCTTTTTATATGCCCATTTTTTGACTTCCTCGCACATTTTAATTGTGAAATAATTAAGCATTCAGACCTTTAAAATTTTACCTAGCCCCTTCTAGGGACGAAGCTTGCCTTTATTTAGTCAAAACTTAAAAGATCAGCATCAATAACATCGCAGCTTTTTTCTAAAATACTTGAAATATTTGGGCTAGTTTTGTTTCCATTTATAAATTCTTTTATATATAATTTTTGATCTAAAGAAATAAGACATTCGATAATATTATTAGTAATCTTATAACATTTTATTTCTCTAACAACCCCTTTTATATCTCTTCTATTTATTTTTTGCTGAATAGATATGTTATTTGTGTTATTTAGTTTCTCAATACTTTCATCTTCTATTTTATCTTCGCACAAAATTAATACTCTGTAAATTTTTGGATAGTTTTTATTAAACAAACTATTGAGTTGGCCCCTCTTTCTTTCTATTTTATTAACATTTATAATGGAAGAATGTCCTTCAATCATGCTAATATCTATGGTTTCTTTTTTACTCCTTTTTATTTCAAAAATAATAGAAGAACCCTTGCCTAAAGTTCTAAATTCAGATTCATCTCTATCTGGCACATGAACTACAACTTCTTCTGCATTAAATGATTTAATTACATCTTCTAATATGCTATTTTTACTTCTAGGCCCAATTATGCTAATCCCTCTTTTTATTTTCTTATATTTTCCATATACTAGCAAAGACACAATTTGTTCTCTTAAATCTAAATATGGAAATGAAACTTCATATATCGCTTCAGGAGAATAAAAATCTGCCTTACTTTCTTGATTTAATTGCTGAATTCTTTTACCTATTTCTCTTTTCAATTCATTTTTTATTGATTCCCCATATGATATTTTAAAAGTTGATTTTAAATTTTCTTCCTTTGATATAATGTTTTGATTAACTTTTACGCCTATTAAAAATTTCTTAATGTTATCTTGCTTCATTTTATTTAAAATTTTTTCAGACGCATCATTAATAAATTTATCTAAAATATCTCCGCATAAATAACAGTTTTTATATGTAGGTTCTTTTCCAAAAAGACTTCTGTAAAAATTATATGATATTGGACCCATATTAATTAATATATCATCAACTTTCTCTTTTTCTATGGTTTCATTTCTAATTTTTTCATGTATATCCATCAATAAAACCATTTTTATTGATTTTCCTCTATCTGCATTTGAATATCCTATACCCAATTTTGCAAACTGCCTTCCTAAGCATCTATCGCATAATGGATAGTTTTTGAGTAGATTCATCGCTGTAATTGTTATTTCACTATCTTGATTATTATCATTTGACATAAATGACTTCACCTTTGGTTTTAAGCCATGCTTCTCTATTACCAAGCATGTTATTTAGCTTTTACAAACTTTTTTAATTTTAAGATAAATTTTGCAGTAGAGAAACGGAGAGTTAATAAGAACTGACTGCTAACTTTTTTTAGGTTAAGCAGATGTGGCTAGCTGTAGAATGGTAGATGCAAAATGGAAGAAATTCAACAACCTATAGAAAATAGATTGCATCCGAATATTAGAAAATTGATAGATGAGAGAGGTTGGAATAAACTTACCGATATACAAGAGTTGTCAATACCTTACATATTATCAGGGCATAATGTTTTAATAATGGCTCCGACTGGGGAAGGCAAAACAGAAGCAGCATTATTACCTGTTTTATCTATGCTATTAAATAATAATCCAAATCCAGTAGATGTATTATATATAACTCCCATGAAAGCACTAATAAATGATATACATAAGAGAATATCATGGTGGGCTGAAAAATTAGGTTTTAAGGTATCGAAAAAACATGGTGATACACCAGCAAGCGAAAGAACAAAAAGAGTTAAACAAGTCCCCAATATTTTAATAACAACACCAGAAAGCTTAGAAATAGATTTAGATTGGGCACCAAAATTTAGGCAGTTTTACAAAAATGTAAAATATGTAATTATAGACGAACTTCATGAATTATTAAGCTCGAAAAGAGGGGTTCAGCTTTTACTATTACTTGAGAGGCTAAAATATATATCAAATTATGATTTTCAAAGAATTGGCTTATCAGCAACAATAGGATCCCCTAAAAAAGCCTTAGATCTATTAAGCGGAAGCAGCAAAAGAGAAAAACAAGTCATATCAGTTGACTTTTCTAAGGAATACAAGTTTGAAGTAAAATATATAAACGAAGATAACGAAGATCCATGGCTCAATGTAGCAAAAACATTAACACAAACTATCGAAAAGCCTAGTTTAGTTTTTGTTAATAGCAGATATGTGGCAGAAAGGGTTAAACACTCTTTGGAAACGATAGGTGCAAAAGATATATTTGTTCACCATTCTAGCGTTTCAGCTCAATTGAGAGAAGAAGCAGAAAATAGATTAAAACAAGGAGAACTTTCAGCAATAGTTTGCACAAAGACATTGGAATTGGGAATTGATGTAGGATCAGTTAAAAAGGTAATTCAAATTAGATCCCCTGGAAAAGTTTCAAATTTAATACAAAGAGTTGGAAGAAGTGGACATAAATCGGGAGGACTGTCAATAGGAGATATAATATCAATTGGACCTATAGATTTTGCTGAAGCAATTTCTGAGGCAAGCCTTGCAAAGCAAAGTTTTGTTGAAAATGATATAATTGATGAAGCACCTATTGATGTTGTTGCAAAAGAGATCTTGGGTTTCACTTTAGGTGATGGACCTACAGATTCTAACTTAATTTATGACATATTTTCTCAATCACCTATATTTAACATGAATAATGAACAATTCAATGAACTAATAAAATATATGCAACAAAATGGAGTCATCAAAAATGAAGATAATATAATATCTCCTGGAAACACATTTTACAAGATATGGAAATTCAAATCTAAAGATCAAATGAAGGCATGGTGGTCAAGAAGCTTCGCTGAATTCTTTACTACAATACCTGAAAAAGATGTTTTTGTAGTTAAAAATGGAGATGATACTATAGGCTATGTTGATTCAATTTATGTTTATAGAAATTTAAGAATAGGAGATGTGATAAGGCTAGCAGGTGGATCATGGGAAATAAAGAGAATTGATGATATGAATGGAAGGATTGATGTAATTCCTTCTTCTGGAATTGCAGAAATACCATTGTGGAAAGGGGAGGGAACTAAAAGAAACCAAGCTATATCAAAGCAATTTGCTAAAGTTATCATGGGAGAAATTCCTAATGATATTACTATTGATAAAAACGGCCTAGCTGAATTATTAAAAATAAGAGAAAACTATGTTAACAATAAAGTAACTATTGATGAAAATAAGATTATTTATGAGCAACATAATGGAGAGCATATCTTTATTTATCCAATAGGTAGTGGAGTAGCAGAGGCTATTGCACTCATCTTAATAAATAAGGCATCAAAGATAGAAGGATTAAATGTTTACTATAGACCATCATTTTATGGATTTAGCATTTATATTGGAAAACAGAATCCTTTTGAGTTAATTAAAATGATTAATCCTGAAAACTTATATGAAGAGCTTAATGAAGCATTAAATAAAAGCCCATATCTATATCAAACTTTAAGAGAAATTCAATTACATTTAGGCAAGATAGGATCAATTGATGAAGAAAAAGACCAATTTTTAATCGAAGAAGCAAAAAGACAGGTAATAAATGAATATCTAGATATAGAGGGGACAAAAACATTTTTAAAGAAATTAAACTCAAATGAAATAAAAATTGTAAACTTAAATAATGGAAATCCATCACCTTTAGCTGAAGGTATTTTAGAGCTACCTGCTGTTAGACCTTGGATTCAAGACTTAACAATAAAAATAGGTAGATTATTAGAAAATAATAGTTTAACTATATTTGAAATTGCCGATATACTAGAATTAGCAGAAAAAACAATTGAAAATAAACTTAAAGATATGAGAAAACCTGAATACAATGATATGAGAGTTGTTAGGTTTTTAGATGTAGATGAAGATGATTATAGATGGACATTATTAAAATCTTTAAATAATATAATGGAATCAGATGAGTTCAAAGTTTATTTCAATCCCAAAAAATCTGATGAACCTTTAAGAGTGCATATAAGAATTTCTCCACAATCAAAACCAAAAGAATATATAATAACACCAAAGTTCTTAATGGAAAGATGGGAAGATTTAGAAAAGCTTTTACCTGAAGAAATTTATGAATTAAGGATTACTTCCGCTTATGAATATGGCACAAGAGAAGACAGCAACATATTGCATTATTTCGTAAATATAAAAAGTCTAAAACCTTTAATTTTAAATGCTGCCACATATATAGAGAAAAAACAAATTAGAAGATTTTTCTAATTTTAATTATATATTAATTTTAATAAAAGAATAAGATTAACTTTTCATAAGAATTAAATAATTTTAATTAAAACATAATAATTGGTGCTAGAATGAAGAGAGGTTGCATTGATAAGCTGCAAAATTTATATTTTGCTAATGCATTAATTAATGAAAAAGGTAGCGAATGGGATTACATAAAGAACAGATTAAATAATATATTAAATGTTCTTGGCAAATACTGCAATAATGAAGCTTTAAATGACGACGAGATTATAGAAAAGAAAAGTCTAGGTTTTCTTGATTCTGTAAAAAACAATGATATTATAAATGCAAATAATATTTTATTAGATATGGAAATTTTTATAAAAAAACAATCAAATAGATATATATTAAATGAGACATTCAAGTTTTTCAGATTTTTTATATCTCTCGCTTTGATTATAACTTCATTAATAATTCTTTTATCATCTGAAATTAATATATACCAATGGCTCTTAAACCTGTTCTTATTAGGAATATCCATTGGATTTGCAACCTTAATATCTTATAGCTCGATACAATTACCTTTATTCTTGGTATCTTTTTTAGAAACGATAAATGTTTATTTATCCGATAACTTACCATTATTATTTAGCCAAGTTTTAATTACAATCATTAGCTTACTAAGCTTTTTATTAAATAGAAAATTCATGGCTCCAAAATTTTCAACATAATTATAAAATTTTTATTTTCTATAGATTTATTTAAGCATCTTATAAATCAAAAACATTAAATTCAATCTATCATAATAATCTTCTTTTATAATCTAATAACGCTTTTGAATTATATTTTACAAATTTTACTTATAAAAATAAATAAGCCCTTTTTATATTAAAAACATAAAGGTAGAAAGGTATGTCCGAAAAAGTCTTTGTAGAAACAGGGAGTAGATTACATGCTGGCTTTTATTATGCAGGTAATGAATGGAATGTTAATTGGGGATCTGCAGGATTTTATATTAAGGATCCATCTTTTATTGCTGAATTTTCTTATGGTGAAAATGAAGTTATTGGACCTGATTTTATTAGGGAAAAAGTAGCAAAGATTTCTAAGATTTTAAAAGTTAACGATTATAAAGTTAAAGTGCTATCATATATTCCAGAGCATATAGGTTTAGGAAGTGGCACTCAAATAGAATTAGCAATTATCAATGCATTCAAAAAATTATATAATTTAAATATAAATATAAATGAAATAATAAACCAAATGAATATAGCTAAATTTAGTGGTACAGGTTATCTGCTCTTTTATAACGGTGGATTTGTTGCTGATTCTGGCAGACCAGATAAAAATGAACCACGAGCTTTAATACATCATAATATACCAGAAAACTGGAGATTTGTTTATGTGATACCAGATTTAAAGAAAGGACTGGATTATAATCAAGAAGAAGCAATATTAAAAAGACCTTGGGAATCATCTGAAGGAGTAAAGAAATTAATGTCTTATGGTCTTTTAAGATTGGCATCAGGTATTGCTAGAGAAGATATTGAAGATGCGTTAGAAGGATTAAGAATGATACAAGAAGGAACTGGACTTTATTTTTCTAAAATCCAAGGTGGATCCTATAGAGAGGATTTATCGAAAATAACTTCTGAACTATGGAGGTCTAGAATGATTATTGCGCAATCAAGTTGGGGACCAACATTATATACAATTTCACGTGAAGATGAGGCTGAAGGAGATGCTGATCTTATAAGATCAGTTTTACATGAATTAAGAATTAATGGAAAAGTTTATGTAACTCAACCTAGAAATATAGGATTTACATTATATTGATTCTTTAAATTAAAAATTTATGTTTTATATCATGATATTTAATATATTTAAAAAATCAATCTTCATTTGTACCTTCAATACCTATTTGATTTAAGCCAAAAAGAACATTACTTTCTGCATTATACTGATCACCCCATAACTCCCGCTTTAGTAATTCTCTTATAGCAATTCTTATAACTTCACTTCTGCTAGAATATCTTTCTGCCTTAACTAACTCATCAATACCTTTTACATATAGATCTGGCATCTTAACTGTTATTAATTTCATATATAGACCACCAGAGTAAAATTTATAAGTATTAGAAATATAAGGTTACAAACTCTGTTAAGACTAAAACCTTTATAAATCCCCATGTATTTTCAACAATAAATGATAAGTTAGAGTTAATTAAATTTATAAGCAAATTAAAAACTAAATTTTATAAATGCAATAAATCTAATAATTATTAAGTAAAAAATTTATTGGCTTTTATTAATTAAAGCTAAGTTCTTTTCATTTTCAATGTCGAAAAGAACCATTTTATTAACATCGATATTTATTTTTATCTTTTCACCTCTTTCTCTTTTTGTAATAGATTTTTCTATCACCCTCACCACATCATCACCTATTTTAGCGTGTAAAATACTATAAGCTCCTAAATCTTCTATCATTTCTATTTCTCCTTCTAGCAATCCATTATCTGTTATCATCATATCTTCGGGTCTAATGCCAACTAATACTTTTTGTTTATCTTTAACAATATTTTTGTACCTATCAGGTAAATCAAATTTAACATTATCTATTATAATTGTATCACTTTCGATTTCTGCTTTTATTACATTCATCGGAGGATTACCCAAAAACTTAGCAACCCATGCATTATCAGGTTCCCTATATAATTTTATCGGATCTCCAAACGCCTGTATTATTCCATTATGGAGTACTGCTAATTTTGTCGCAAGACTTAATGCTTCAACTTGATCATGAGTGACATATATTATTGTTGGTTTTAATTCACGTTGTAACTGCTTTAGTTCTTCCCTTGCTAAAACCCTAACTTGTGCGTCTAGGTTTGATAAAGGTTCGTCCATTAATATTATATCAGCTTCTTTAACTAAAGCTCTAGCAATTGCTACTCTCTGCATCTGGCCTCCGCTTAATTGTCCAGGTTTTCTATCTAATAATTCATCTATTCTTAGCATCTTAGCGACATTTAACACTTTTTCTCTAATTTCATTTTTTGGGACGTGAGCTATCTTTAAGGGAAAAGCTATATTATCATAAACTGACATAAATGGATATATTGCATAATTTTGAGGAACCATTGCTATTCTTCTATCTTTTGGTGATAAATCATCTACAATTTTTCCTCTTAAATACACATGACCTCTATCCTGCTTCAATAAACCAGC
This sequence comes from Acidilobaceae archaeon UBA158, assembly GCA_002506595.1. Lineage (GTDB taxonomy): Archaea > Thermoproteota > Thermoprotei_A > Sulfolobales > Acidilobaceae > Caldisphaera. Next base: position 42,487 of record DAXV01000008.1, on the reverse strand, counting down.
TATAATTCTCAATATGGTTGATTTACCTTCTCCTGAAGGACCTAAAATTACTGTAAATTCTCCTTTTTCAACATCTAAATTCAACCCTTTTATTACTTGTATCTTCTTTTTCTTCACTTCATATTCTTTCCAAATATCTTCTAATTTAACGTAGCTCATTGTTACTTTACCCCTGCCAAATTACTATATGCACGTGTCATCATTCTCTGCGAAACTATAAATAAAGCCATTAAAGGTATACCCATAATGACTGCACCCGCGGCAAAAAGATTATAAGAGGGTGCGCTTGCATAATTTAATAAACCGGCCATATAATAAAGACCTATTGTAGCTGTCCATAACTTTACATTTGGTAGAATAAAAGAATAGGCTAAGGCAAAATCTAAATATGCACCGGTAAATCCAAGCAAAGCGGTTAATGCAACTACTGGTAAGGCAAGCCTCATAACAATTCTTAAAAATGCACCAAATCTCGATAGCCCATCAGTCATAGCTATTTCCTCATAAGAGGAAGGAATAGAATCAATGCTCAATTTTGCTATAAATGCTGCAAATATTGAAGTTCCAGGCGTGTAAGCTAATATCAAACCAATATAATTAAGTAGATGGAACTTAGCAAAGAGTAAGTATAAAGGCACTGCTGTAGCAGT
>DAXV01000008.1:35175-41778 GCA_002506595.1 Acidilobaceae archaeon UBA158 | reverse complement strand
GCCAATAATACTGAAATTATAGCTGTTGAGCTTGCTAATATCAAACTATTTCTAGTCCACAATAGAAAACTTCCTCCATATAAATAAGCTGAAAATAATTCCTTGTAAGCAGTAAAATAAATGCGTTTTGGAAATAATGTTGAAATGCTAAGAGATATTAAATTAGGACTATTACTAAACGATGTCATAAATACATAGTAAAGAGGAAATATTGAAAATACTGCCATTATTATCAAAACAATATAAGATAATCCTAACCTAAGAATTTTCAAAAATTTATATTTTTTAATTGCCATTTTTTTCACCTCATGAAAACGAATCCAAAATATGTGTATATCTTATCACAATTATACCTAAAACTGTTACAAAAGCAGTAGAAATTACAGACCATGCTGCTGCTAAAGAAAAATTACTATAAGTAAAAGCATCCTGATAAGCATATACTACGAATGTTTCTGTTGAAATGCCTGGTCCCCCACCAGTTAAAATAAAAATAGGATAGAAGTTATTCCATGTAAAAACGAAACTAGTAATAAAAACAAATGCAACTGTTTTCCACAAAGATGGTAAAGTTATTTTAGTAAATTTGGATAAAATATTTGCTCCATCTAATTCTGCTATTTCATAAAGTTCCTTAGGTATGCTTTGCAATGCTGAATAAAATACTGTCATAAAATATGGGAAAGATAGCCAATCATTAGTAACTATCAATTCTATCCATGCACTTGTAGTCGAAGTTAACGCATTAATTTTTGGTAGATGAAGCATAGGTAAAATTAATTTATTCATCATTCCATAAGGATCTACCCATAATCCCTGCCATATCAATATTGAAATAAATCCCGGAAATGCCCATGGTAAAATAAGAAGAGCATAAAATATCATCTTACCTTTAAGATCACTTTGATTAAGTATTAGTGCTAATAAAAAGCCTAACAACATCATAGTCACTAAACTGCCAAATGTCCAAATTAATGTATTCTTTAGCAAGTCCGTGAAGTATCCATATTTAAATATTATCATATAATTTCTTAGTCCAACGTATTCGTATTTAAGAAAATGCAATAGACTTAAGTTAGTAAAAGAAATGTATAAAGAATACAATACCGGAAATAAAAAAAGAAATAATGTTACAACTATTATTGGAAGTATGTAAAAAAAGGAAATAATTTTTTCCTTTTTCATGATCTTTCACATTTTCTCATTTACATAAAGAGATTAATAAGAATTACTTTGATAAAAACTGTTATTCAATAATGGAGTATTATCAGTTATAGTAGATATTGGTGAAAGCAATCCATTTTGGATTAATGATTGTACGAATGCTTGTTCCATTCCTTGTGCAGCCTGTGTAGCAGTTATTTGGCTTGCAAAGAATTCAGTTGCATATTGATGGAAAGAGGTCCAATAGTAAGCCATCTGTGGTATATTGGGGAACTTTTGACCATATTGTGCTTGTTCTAATATTCCTTTCATAATCCCATTTAAATAAGATGGAGTTAAATTACCATTGTTTAACTCTGTTATTGCATCATTATAAGCCTGTATATTAGCAGGAATATCGTGAGCTACATTCCATAACCTAAAATCAGATTGAGAGTTTGTCATATATAGTATAAATATTAATGCAGCCTTTATTTGCATTGGTGAAGCACCACTAGCAGTTGGTGATGATATTAAAAATCCTGTTGAACCAATAAATGGCGTAGCTCTTAGTCCTGTTTGACTTACAACAGGTAATGGAGCTGCACCTAAGTTGGGGCCTAAGGCTTGCAAATAGTTTTGAAGATCCCATGGACCATCAAAGATAATAGCAGTCTTATTAGCAACAAATAATTGTCCTTCAGCTCCTCCAGCACCTGTAGATGGGGCTAGATAATTGATTTTCAAATTATAAGTCAAATTATACCAGAAATTGAGAGCATTTATCATAGCTGTGCTATTTAAAGCTGGTACAATCTTTCCATTTTCCATGGTAAATATTTGACCTCCAAATCCTGCAAACCATGCTGCAAATCTATAACCATATTCGTCACTAGCACCATAAGCTATCCCCCAAACATGATACGTTTTATTAACATTTTCGGCCATTTGAATTAATTGGTCTGTAGTATTTGGCGGATTAGGAATGAATTGTTTATTATAGAACATAACAATGTAGTTTACATCATCTGGTAATCCATAAAGGGAATTATTTAGCATCCAATCATTTATTGCTGTAGGTACATATAACGAAGTTATGTTTGCAGGAAGATATTCTGATAAGTTTAATACTAAACCAGCTGCAAATAATGCTCCTCCATTATCGCTACTATCTCTATAAACTATTGGAGCCGTTCTAGCTTTTGCAGCAGTTACGAAGCNNCCTACACCAACTCCATAAGTAACTTCTACATGAATCCATGGAAATTCTTTCTCAAATTGAGCTAATGAAGCATTAAATGCTTGATTTTCTGATGTACTATAACTATCCCATACAGTTATGGTTACAGGTGTAGATGGTGGAGATGTTAAACCAACAAGACTCATCAAGACTTGTGGATTACTCGTATTAAGAACTTGCATTGTTGTGGTCGTTGTTGAAGGTGGAACCATTGTAGTTGTTGTAGAAGTTGTTGTAGTTGTGGTTGTTGAAGGTGAAATTGTTGTAGTTGTGGTTGTGGTATAGGTCGATGTGGTAGTATAAGTCGTCGTAAAAGTTGAAGTTGTTGTAGAAATTACATGGTGTTGAGAGCTCATACCTGCATAATAGCCTGCTACAACAGCTATTATAGCCACAACTACTATTACAACCACTACCACGCCATTAGAAACAGATCTTGCTTTATGCCTCAAATTTTCTTCACCATATTAATTATATACATAGATATATTTAAACTTGTATTTAAAAAATTTAATATAGTGTTAAAATATTTTAAATATAACTTTTAAGAACTTTATTATTTAATATTATCTCAAATTTTTCTATCATAGATATAAATTTTAGTTTAAAAATTAAAAACTAGCTCTTATTAACCTTTTATCACTAGTTTATTTTGGAGATAAACATGGTAAAACAAGAATATGAATGCATTGTCTGTGGAAAAAAGTTTAGAGAAGGACAAGGAATAATTCTTACAAAGGGTTCATTAAAACTTACTTTTCATAGCAGTAAATGTGCATCAAAATTTTTCAAACTTTATTTGGAAAGATTGGATGAATCTTGTGCTGAAAAAAGTGGTAAAGATTTAATAAAAGAGCTAGAAAAAATTAGAGAAGAAAAAGAAAAACAAACCAAAAAGGTGATATCATGAGATACATAAAGCTTAAATTATATTCCATACTTAAAGAAATATTTAATAGCAATGAGATTACACTTGAATTTAATAATGAAGACATTACAGTAGAAGATATATTAAATTATTTAGATAAAAATACCAAATCAAGTCAATTCGATCAATTGCTAAATTCCCTTCAATTTGTAGCTAACAATAAAGTATTAGATAAAAAAGATAAAATTCCTATTGATGTTGATGTAATTCATATTCTTCCTCCATCTTCTGGAGGAATAATAGATGTAAAAGTTTTAACAAACGAGCATATAGATCTTAATGATTTAATAAAAAATTTATATATAGAAGGAAATGTTGGAGCGGTTGCAATATTTATTGGTGTTGTGAGAAAAATTAATAAAAAGGAAATTGTTGAAAAATTACTATATGAGCATTCAGAAGAATTAATAATAAATAAGCTAAAAGAAATAGCCATAAAATATATCAATAAATATAATTTATTTTCTGCCGTAATTTATCATTATATTGGTGAAAGGAAGCCTGGAGATCTAACAATGATAGTTGCCGTTTCTGGAGAATCTAGAAAAAATGTTTTTCCTGCATTAGAAGAAATGGTAGACGAAGTAAAGCATAATGCCCCTATATGGAAACAAGAATATAGAGAGAGTGGAAGATATTTCATTCTTGGTGAAGATCAGGTTAAAGCAGATAACATAAAAAGAATTAGCTTTGGAAATAAATAACATATATCTAAATAAATATCTATTAAATTATTAGTGATTAAATTTTTAAAACAGTAACTTATAAAGAAAGATTAGGTGATAAAAATGCCCGCAATTGAGATAGGAAGAATTTGCATAAAAACAACAGGGAAAGAACAAGGTAGGAAATGTGTTGTAGTTGATATAATAGACCAGAATTTTGTTTTGGTTACAGGACCAAAATCATTAAGTGGAGTAAAAAGAAGAAGAACAAACATTAAACATCTAATGCCAACAGATAAAATCATTAATATCCAAAAAGGAGCAAGCGACGAAGAAATATTAAACCAATTAAAGAATTCTAACTTAACTGATTTCATGAAAACTAAAGAAAAACTTGTATTAGCTTAAAATTATATTTTATATGCGGTGAATATTTTGGAAAGACCTCCCGAAGAGGGTTTGAAATTTATTGAAGAAATAAATAAGATATGCGATAATAAAAAAGCATTTTTGGAAAAATTTCCTGAAGGTACGGATGACGCTTATGGATACTATCCCTTGAAAAGGCCTTTAAATGAATATCTAAAATATGGTATTATCATTTTAGATAAACCGCCTGGACCCACAAGTCATGAAGTTGTAGCATGGATTAAAAAGTTACTTAATATAGAAAAGGCAGGGCATGCAGGAACCCTAGAGCTTTGTTCTTAAGAACAAAGCGGGGATATCCCAGAGTAACTGGGGTCCTGCCTGTAACATTGGGACATATGACAAAAATAATTGGATATATAACACATTCTAACAAGGCTTATGTTTGCATAATGCAACTTCATAAAGATGTTAATCAAGATGAATTAAAAAGTGTAATAAATGAATTTGTTGGAACTATTTATCAAAAACCTCCGATAAGAAGTCATGTTAAAAGAACTCTTAGAACAAGAAAAATATTTAACATTACAATAAATGAAATAGTCGATAGAAAAGTACTTTTAACAATAGAATCTGAAGCAGGAACTTATATGAGAAAACTTTGTTGGGATATAGGGCTTGTGCTAGGAATAGGGGCGCATATGAGAGAATTAAGAAGAATAAAAACTGGGCCTTTTAAGGAAGATAATTATTTGGTTACTATGCAAGATATAACTGAAGCTGTTTATAGGTTTAAAAATGAAGGTAAAGATGATTTATTAAGAAAAGTTATTATACCAGGAGAATATAGCGTTTGTGAATTACCTAAAGTATTAGTTAGAGATACAGCTGTAGAAAGCATAATAAATGGATCTCCATTAGCAATACCAGGAATATCGTATTATAATGAAGGCATTAATAGAGGAGATTTAGTTAGCCTTTTAACATTAAAGGGAGAGCTAATAGGATTGGCAAAGGCTTTAATGAACTATAATGAAATCAAACAAAATGAAAAAGGTCTTGCTTTTCAGCCTATCAGAATAGTTATGGAGAGAGGAATTTATCCAAAAGCTTGGAAGAGCTCTGGAAAATTCAAAAAAGATCAAAATGGGGACGGGAACGCCGGGGGTGGGATTTGAACCCACGCGTCCCGCATGGGACAACGGGTCTCAAGCCCGTCCCCTTGGACCGCTCGGGCACCCCGGCTCATTTTATATTTTCTAATACAGGGTTTTTAACTTAATGGCCGAATTATATTAGATCGATTAGTATATTAACCAGATGTTAATTTACTAAGCATAACATCAATATTATAAAACTATTTAAAACTAAAAACTTTTTAAACGAAATATTTATATTTGATAAATGATTATTATGTATTATTTCTATTAACAATCAAACCATGATTTTTAACAGCCTTTAATTTATGTGATTCAAAGCTTTCCATTTTATATTTGGCATCTTTAGTGATAACCAAGTCTGTTAATACATCTAACGATTTTTCCAAATCTTTCCAATAAATCTCATATGCTATCTTCTTTATGGATTTTATTGATTCAAGGGTGTAATTTGAAAGAGTATCTGCTATAGCAAAGGCTTCTTTTTCAAGATCTGCCTGAGGAACAATTTCATCTACTAGTCCCATATTTTTAGCCTCTTCTGCGGAAAACCTAGTTGCAGTTAAAGCCAAATACTTTGATCTTCTAAATCCTAAAATTCCTCCTCCTACACTAATCAATATAGGTGGTATTAATCCGAGACTTATTTCAGGAAAGCTAAACCAAGAATTATCTGATGCTATTACTATATCAGACGCTAATAATAATTCTGCACCTCCACCAACTGCTAATCCATTAACAAGAGAGATGATTGGTTTTTCACATGAAATCATTATATTTAGCGTCTGCTTTATACCATTAAAAAATTTAATTGCATCTTCTTTTGTGTTAAGCTTTAGCATATCATTTATATCATCTCCAGTACTGAATGCTCTTCCTTTACCAGTCAGAACTATTGCAATGCTATCAGATTGACATCCTTTATTTAATTCTTCTATAAGTCTATTCCATGTTTTTATATCTAAAGCATTTAATTTTTCTGGTCTATTAAAATAAATCCAATAACATAGCTTTTTCTTTTCTGACAATACAGTTTCATGAGATGACGCCAACTTTTATTGCACCCAGAATTGTATACTATAGATAGATTAATAAGTATGT
>DAXV01000008.1:8973-35135 GCA_002506595.1 Acidilobaceae archaeon UBA158 | reverse complement strand
TTCCTTCTTTTATACTTTTATTTCCTTTTAAAATATTATAAATGCCATAAACAGCATCTTGAACCTCACTTTCTCTCTTGGCTCCAGTTATTACCATTTTTCCGCTACTAAATATTAACAACACAACCCTTGGTTTTTCCATTCTATATATTAATCCTGGGAACTGTTCTGGTTCATACATACTTTTTGGAAGCGTAAAAGCTGCTTTTTCTAGGTCAACATCAACATTTAAGTTAGCCGATGCAACAATATTTTGTATTTGTATCTGAGGTTTTCCTTGCATAGGTACCCCTTTTATCATAAGTTTTTTCAAGATAGTTTTTACCGCCCATACTAATTGCTTGACACTCTTTGCACCAGTAACTACCATTTTTCCTGACTTGAATATTAATGCCGTTATTTTTGGACTTTGCAGTCTATAAACTAATCCAGGGAACTGATCTGGATTATAATCTACATCTGGAATTCTAGTTTCAATTAAGTTTAAATCTAAAGGTGTATCTAATATTACAGTTGCAACAATATTTTCAATCTTAACCGTAGGCTTTCCAGATTCTTCTTTTTCTCCCATAATTTTCTCTTCTTCAAAAAATTCTTCATCTTCTTTTTTCTCATGCTCCAAAATCTTCACCTACTTTTTAAATCCATATATTTTAAAACCAATTTGAGATATATAAACCTTTTTAAAGCATTTATAAGTCTTTTTAATTTTTTATTTTTATGAGGCTAATATTTTTATTAAAATATTTTCTATTATTGCTTTAAATATATCATAAAAATAAATTTATCATAATCCATCAAAAGTTTATAATTATTTGTTGATAATTTTTACTATTATTTTATTAAAAATATAAAAACTAATCAATTCTCGGTGAGACATAAAATGTAAGCTTTCCCCCATTTTGATATTCCATATCTATTCTTGCAGGAGCATCTTGAGAATACATTAATGTTATTAGATCCGCCTCTTTTGCAGCCATAAGCATATCAGACAAATATTCAATGCTATAAGTAGATGAGTCTGGCGAATCTATATTAAGTTCAATTATATTTTGTTTTTCTAAAGAAAGTTCTATTTCTGCGCTTTCAATATCTCCTTTCCCAGTTATTATTAGTTTATTTTCATTATCATCTGCCTTTATTGTTATAGATTCCCCTATAGCTTCTATGTCATTTATTATGTCAATAAATGTATTATTTGTTAATTTTGCTTTAACTGTAAACGTTATTTTAGGCTCAGGTAACTTATCTTGGCTTAAACTTATTTGGGGTATTTTAAACAATCTTTCTCCTTTTCCAATATACTTTAAAGTTATGTTATTTTCATCAGTAATCATTTCAAGTTCATCATCCTTTTCTGCTCTTTTTAAGATATCTGATAATGCAGAAAATGAAACTCCTATATTTTCTTCTTTATCAACATCAAATTCTTCAAACGAAGACTTTGGATATACAAAATCTATCATTACAATTCTGCTCGTATCTAAGGCTCTAAAGTGAAGCCCATCATCATTAATAGTAAAAACACCTTCGTCAATTATTTTTTCTATAGATGCTATTATATACCTCCATGTTCTTGGTTCTTTGAATTTTATTTTCACAATTTTCACCATATATATAAAATTGTTCCTACTACTATTTTAGATTTATTACTTTTGAAACGTTTTTTATTTTTATAAATATATAAAATATTTTTTATTTTCACTTTAAACTTAGATAAGCTAAACTTCCTATTAACAATATTTTTAATATCATTTTTATTTGATCTAAACTATAACTATGAATCTTTTGCCATTAGGCTTAACGCTTTATAAATTCCTATAAATATTATTTTAAAATGAAGGAATAAAAATGTCTCAAGAAGAAAAAGAAATTAAAATAAAAGAATGGAGAGGAGAACAAACATTAAAATATCTTTACAAAGAATATTATTCCCTTATGCCTCCTCTTATTTTACCAAAAGATATTGAAAGAAGAGAGTTTGCAATTCAACCATTTGATAAACAATCATATATTAGACATTTATCTTTTAATAATCAACAAGAATTTTATGATTTTTTAATTAAGAATTCACCAAAACATGTTTACTATTCTATAGGCATTTATGATTTACCAGAGGCGAATTCTATGGAAGAAAAAGGTTGGAAAGGATCCGATTTATTATTCGATATAGATCTTGATCATGACATAAGCTGCCAAACTCAAGATGATATCACAGATGATTCTTGTATAGAAAAAGGATTAAAATATGCTGAAACAATTGCGCATATGATAGATAATTTTTTTGGAGGATATCATCAAATTTACTTTACTGGGAATAGGGGTTATCATGTAAGAGGTATTTGTGAAAATTGTAGATTATTAGAAAGAGAAGAAAGAGCTGAAATAGCAAAATTTGTAATGGCTCAAGAATTAGATTTAGAAATAATTTTCCCTAAATCCTCTAAAGGAAAAAAAGCTGCTCTTCCTTCACCAAAAGACCCAGGCTGGAGGGGGTTAATTGCAAGCTATGGGATAAAAGATGTAAATGCTGAAGAATTAAAAAATGCTGTTGAAAATATAAAAGTAAATATAGACTCTATGGTAACTCAAGACCCGAGCCGATTAACAAGAATTCCTGGATCCTTAAATGGCAAATCATCATTGCTCGTTGTACCTATTTGTGGAGAATTTAAGGTAGGTAAATGGCTTTCTCCATTTTATGGAGAAATGGAAGTTAAGGCTTTAAAGGATTTACAAAAAATTAAAATTCTAGGAACAAATATTGAATTTAAAAAGGATGAAGAGCTTAGTCTTCCTTCTCAACAAGCTATTTATTTAGCTACTAAAGGATACTTAAATATATTAGGAGGGAATTTAGTTGTCAGAAAAAATACCGGCTGGTGGCCCATACAAGGCTGCAATTGGAATTCATGAACAACTTAATGCTGATGACATTAAAGATTCTAGAAAATTATGGAGCGCATATTGCTCCAATGATTTAGAGTTATGCAGAAAATTTTATGATATAATAATGAATATATCAAACTTAATATCAGAGGCAAGAATAGAAGATGTAGATGCCTCTACATATCAAGGTATAGATAAAGATTTTCTTTATATAATCAATTTAATTAAAAATAATTATTCCTTATATTTATCTGGTGCAGTCATTTCATTTGGAGAATTTGTATTAGTAAAATTTAATAGAGACATATCATTACCCAATGGAAAATTCCTTGAAAAAAATGAAATATCATTAATTCCAATAGAGGAAGCAATATTGCTTTCTTCACTTAAATATGTAAGCCCTGTAACTACTTTATCATATAATGTAATTAATAGGCAGAAGAAAGATTAATAAGGAACTTTTTCTAAGCCAATACAGGAATAGTGAGAGTGAGTTTAGAATGAAGTTTCCAAAGAAAATAAGAACATATTGCCCTAGATGCAATGAACATACTGAGCATAGCGTAGTGGTCTATAAATCAGGTAAGAGAAGAACTTTATCTGAAGGACAAAGAAGGTATTTAAGGAAAAACAAAGGTTATGGAAGTAAAAGAAAACCAGAACAGAAAAGATTTGCTAAGACAACTAAAAAGATTACATTACTTATAACATGTAGTAAATGTGGTTATAAGAGAACAATATTAGGAATAAGACTTAAGAAGATTGAGCTTGTTGAACCTACGAGGTGATTTTAAATGAAATCTAGCCTTTCAAGAAATAGATTACTAATACCGCAGCCTAGAAGTAGATTCCTTATAGTAGAATGCCCAAATTGCGGACATAAACAAATAGTTTATAGTCATTCATCATTTTCAGCAAGATGTTTATCATGTGGAGCATTATTAGTAAAACCCACAGGCGGAAAAGCACAAATACTTGGAAAAGTTGAAAAAATATTAAGTTAAATTTTATATAAATTTTACAATATAACTTTTATGTTATTATATATATAGTATTTATATATTAATTGTTATATAAAACAAATATCTATTAAACACATTATAGACATGTGAACTACAATGCCTTTACGGATGGACTTTCTCATCTTGTGATTAGGATTTCCTGCTTCTTTGAGAGACCCCATCTATCTTCACTCAAAGCAAGGGTTTTATTGAGCAGAACCATTCTGTAATATATATAGAAAGGTTACAGAAGATTTGCTCTTTATATGCTTAAGTTTTCCCAATTCCAAGAATATTGGCAAAGTTTTTAGCCAAGATCAAATGTTATTATTTTCACATGAATAAAAATTTCTATAAAGAGATTATCCATCCCCTCTCGAAAGAGGACTTATGTTCCCCTTAACCACGATAAGTTAAATATTAATTAATACCAATTCAAATCAGCAAAATCTTTAAACCCAAGCNNCCAAACAATATTTTAGGCAAGCCGGGGTAGCTCAGCAGGTAGAGCGCCCGGCTGTTAACCGGGCGGTCGAGGGTTCGAGTCCCTCCCCCGGCGCCTTTTTGATACTATTAATATCGTTATCATCTTAGGTATCATTTAAGGCCTAAAATCAGTTTATTTTATATCTTACAATCTCAAAATGACAAGAGTTTTTATTCAATCTGTAATGTTTATTTAACTATATCCCAGAAAGAATATATTTAACCTAGCCATGTAAATTTATTTAATAGGATAAAAATTGAGCCAGGAAAATGTAGAAGATTTAGGAAAAGAACTGTCAAGGCTTTTGATGTTAAAAGCCCAGGCTTTGGAAAACTCTTTAAAAGAAATAGTTGTTGAAGTTAAATCAGATAATTTTAACGAAATCATAAATAACAACAAACTAGTTTTTCTATTCTTTACAGCAGAGTGGTGTGGCCCATGCATAACATTTTTGCAAACATTTAGGGAAATAGCTTCTCAAAATATAGTTCCAAATGTTTTTTATGGAAGGGTAGATGTTGATTCTAGTTATACAATTGCTGATAAGTATAAGGTAAAACACATACCATCAATATTAATTATAGTAAATGGAGAAGTTGTTGATTCCATAGTTGGGCAGACAAGTAAAGAAAAACTTGAAAATAGAATATCATCTTACATAAAAACTTTAAAACAATAATTTTTATAAATATTCTGAATTTATCAATTAACTTTAAAAATTCCTATTGTAACTTACAGTGTAGAAGGAAATGAAATAAATGATGAGGTAGAAGGTTATGTCTAAATCTATGTATTATTACATAGCAAATGCATGGAAAAAACCGTACGAAAATGAACATGCAGCATTAATGAGAGAAAGATTAATTAAATGGAGAAGAGAACCAACAATAATCAGAGTAGAAAAACCAACAAGATTAAACAGAGCTAGAGAGCTAGGTTATAAGGCAAAACAAGGAGTTATAGTAGTTAGAGTCAAAGTTAGAAAAGGAGGAATGAGAAAACAAAGACCAATATCTGGTAGAAGACCTAAAAGAATGGCAGTTAATGCAATTACAGTAAGCAAAAGCCTTAGACTTATTGCAGAAGAAAGAGCACAAAATAAATATCCAGATTTAGTGGTACTTGGTAGCTATTACGTGGGAGAAGATGGTAACTATAAATGGTATGAAGTAATTTTAATTGATCCAAATAATCCATCAATAAAAAATGATAAGGATTATTCATGGTTAATTAATAGTTCAAGTAAATATGGTAGACCGAATCGTGGGTTAACCCATGCAGGAAAGAAAATGAGAGGATTAACAAAAACAAGAGGTTTAACTAATACACATAATCATAAATGGAGTAAAAAAGAAAAGGAAAGAAAACTCAAGAAAGGTCATGAAGCGAATAAATATATTAGATATTTCAATACCGGTGGCAAATAATTAATAATTTTTTATTCCTCGGTGGAAATTTTTGATTAAATCCCTCGAAATAAGAGTTTTTGTGCATGCTACTGAAGATAAAGATAAAATAATTTTAACATTAAAAAATATTATCAAAGATGATTTTAATATAATAGAAGAACAATATGAAGGTTATTATGGAAACTCAATTTCAGTAATATCTTGCATTATAGAAGGTGAAAAAGCGGAAAAAATATTAAATAATTTACTTGATAGTCTTTCAATACCTGATAAAGATATGCTGTTAAAAACTCTAGATGATAGAATTGAAGAAAAAAACAATACATTTCATTTGAGATTAAATAAGCAAAAAGCCTATTTAGGACAACTAGTATTAAGCGATTCTGACGATGTAGTAAAATTAATATTTAAATTAGAAAATAAATTTGAAATTGAAAAACTAAAGAAATTAATAACAGAAAAATATAATAAAGTGGGACAATGAAATATGTAGATCTATCTATAAATCCCCAAAATTATGAAGAATTCATTAATATGATATTATTGCTTAAAAAATTTAATTATGAAATAATTGGTATGGAATCTAGTCTTATTAATAATGATATTTTAAAAATTGCAAAAGATAATTCTATAAATATAATAAAAAGAAATTATTTTAAAGTAAGTAATAAAGAAGAATTAAACAGAACATTAAAAAGTTATTCAAAGGAATCTCTTTTAGTAATAGAGCCTGAAAATGACTCCATACTTAATACTATAAGCCAAATAAAAGCAATAAAAGCAATAAGAATTAATCCAGAAAAAAATATAAGAATAAATAAAAGCATAAAAAATTTATTTAATATAAATAAAAATGGAATAATTGAGATCAGTTTAAGACAACTAATAAACAATAATGATATGTTTTTGTGGAAGGAAATAGGCAATTTGCTTAAAAATATAGTAAAATTAGGAATAAGGTTTTACGTAGTAAGCGATGCAACAAATATTTTTGAATTGTGGCATCCAGTTCATGTTAAGAGTTTATTTGAAATTCTTGGTATTGATTATACCTATGCTATATTATCAATGACAACTTATCCTAATTATGCAATTGCATCCCTTAATAAATAGTACATATACATAATAATCTTTTAAAATTTTCTCATTAATAAAAATCTGGTGGATTTGGTGGAAGAAAAAACAGGCCTTAATATAAAAGTAACCTTAGTTGAATATACTAAAGAAGCGCCTAAAATTATAGCTTCAGCATCTAAAATGAGTACGTCAAGAAAAAAAGTGTTGGATCTCTTAGAGATAAACAAAGATGAAATAGATACATGGATTAAGGAAACATTCAAAAGAAATCACTTCAGTCCTTGGGAACATAGCTCATATACATTTATGATTGAAGGCTGTTCTAGAGTATGCTCTCATCAATTAGTAAGACATAGGATAGCAAGTTTTACACAACAAAGCATGAGATATACGGAAGCATCATTAAGAGAAATGGCTCTATACCTTGCTTCTAAGCTTAAAATGAATTGCCCAGAGAAACCCAAAAAAGGAGATAGAGAAGCATACAAATGCTATAGTAACGCCTTAAAAGATTCGATTACAGCATTAGAACCAGAAGAATTAATCAAAGCAGCAAATATGGCATATGTATTCCCACCAATGATGAAAAAAGATAGGGCCTTAATATATGCAAAATCATTAATTGATGCAACAGCAAATTACTACCAACTTTTGTCTACTGGTTTGTCTAAAGAGGATTCTAGATTTATAATACCAATGTCTGTAAGAACTAAAATTACTGTGACAATGAATGCAAGAGAGCTTATTCAAACGTTTTTCCCTTTAAGAATGTGCACTAGGGCTCAATGGGAAATTAGGAAAGTTGCATGGCTATTATGGGTAGAATTAATGAAAATACATCCTGAATTGTTTAAATATGCAGGTCCAAGCTGCGTACATTTAGAAAACATAAACAGAGATGAACCAGATACTTTACAAAATTTAATAGATGGAAAAGCACCTTTTACTATAAACAGATGTCCTGAACTAGTAAAAAATAGCGGAATAAGAGCATGCTTATTAAATGCATATAATACATTGAATTTATAATTTTTAATTTAGGCTCAATAAAAAGATTTAAAGGAAAATTGCTAATATTAGATAATCAGCCGGGTCGTCTAGCGGCCAAGGATTCGGGGCTCTGGACTTTAAATTAAGGGAGAACCCCCGAGACCGGGGTTCGAATCCCCGCCCGGCTACATTTTATAAATTATTGATGTCAAAACGCTTTCAATTGCTTTTATTTTATATGCATACAATAATACAGATAATCATTTAAAATCCAATTATAGAATATTTATTTAATAGTTTTCTTATTGATAATAGGTTCTAGAACTTTATATAGCTCTGGGTCAGAGTTTTTTATCTTATCAATATTCCATGGCTTCCATTTCCCATTTTTTACTTTACCTATAACATTAATTATCCATGATTTATAAATTTGAGAGCAATTATTATAATTCTTACAACTATTATTAATAAACTCATTTATTTGGGCAAGAGCTTCGTCTTCGCTTAATTTTTTTACATTTATGAGATATCTGGAAATAACATAAAGAATAAGTCTTGTTCTACCATCAGGAACACCATTTTTTATTATTTGCTCAATCCAATTAAATTTTTGAATTAAATTCTCTCTATAAACTGATATTGAACAATCTGAAGAATTGGAGCAATACTTTTTCACAATTTCATTAATAGACTGTTGGCATTCTATATCTGATTCCTGGCATTTTTTAATGATTTCTTCAAACATCAAATCTTACACCCTTTTCCTTAAAACTCTTTAATTAGTCCAATAAAATACATAACTTCAAACAGTATTAGATTTTTCTTTTATTATTAACTACCATTTTATCTTATTTATTCTTTATTAACGCTAGACTTTTTATTTAGTCAATTCTAAACTCAAGATTATGCATAAGTATCGTAAAACCATTTTAAAATTATGACTATGGACAATGGCAAATCTATATTTCTTTAAGAAACAAAATTCTTAGCTATATAAGAATTTACCTTTGTATAAAGGTAAAAAGTGATTCATGTACTGAAAACCATTTGTATTCTTGCTATCTCTGGTCCTGTTGTATCTTCCCCTACTATAGCACCTTTAGTATTTACTATTAAACCTGTTTTAATAAATGATACACCAAAATTAACTGTGCCAGTCTTGAAAGGAACCTTAAATATATCTTCTAAAAATTTAATTTCTTCATCTGTAACATCTGGATGAACTAAGCCACCAACATTAGTTACAGCTATAATTGCTCCAACTGTAGGTATACCTACTATGCTTCTTCTAAAAACTTCTACACCAAGATTGTCTTGTATTTGTTTTATAACATCATCTTCAAAATATGGATAAACCAATGCTGCCTTATCATTAGCTACTATTAAATTGCCAATAGCATTATTTCTACTTGGCAATATAAATATGTTTAAATCTTTTAATGATTTCTTTATAATATCAATTTCATCATCTAATGCGCTTCTAGATACAATTACTCCATTGTTATTTCCTGCCATTAAAACACCTAAAAGCTTTGTATTAGCTAAAGAAGTTTCTATTATGTCTGTTTGCAATATTTGAGAAATTTCATCCAAATCTTTTTTCTGAAGTCCTTGAGGAACAAACGTTATTTTATCATTTCCATATATATATACTCCTATATTACTATTACCAAAAATTGACATTTTTATTACTTCGAAAGACAAAAAAATTCACCTATTTATTGTTTGTTTTTTATCTCATATTTACCTACTCTTACTTTTTCTCCTGCTAACCTTACAAGAACTTTCTTATATGATTCTCCTTCCTCTGGTTTGAATTCTTTCATCTCAACTATTATTTTTACTCTTCTTGGAGGTTTTTCTATGCTGTTTGCCCATATATAAGAATTCACATCATCCATGATTACTACATCTTCTGGATTTATTTTTGCATGTCTTGACACAAATTTTCTTATATAATCTATAGCCCTCTTTGCTCTATTACTTCTTCTACCAAAATATATCCTTTTTAATGGAACAACATATACAAATGCTTCTCCTACTTCCATAATTTAATCCCCCTTAAACCTTTAATTTAGATGTTCTCCAATTTCTAGTTTTTGGATTCCTTGTAAATTTCCTAACAGTCTTTATAACTACCCATACAGGTACTGATGCGTTGCTTTTTCCTGCCTTAGCTAATCTTAATTTTCTAGCTAAATGTTTATTTCTAGCCATAGCTTCTCACTTCCACTTGAATTTAAACTCGTACTCCTTTCTAGATCTGTTATCTAATTCTATTAATATATTTTTTACTATATCATCAGTTACTGGCGTGCTTAATCTTCCCATTTGAACTAATCTAATTATAGTTTCCTCTGCAATGTTTGCTAAATCTGGTTTTACTAATTTTAAGTTATTTAATCTATCTAATGCCTCGGGTTCCATTATTGCCCTTAATATGGCAAGTTTTTGTGCTTCTTGTTCTTCTTCAATCTTTTTTCTTCTTTGTTCTTCTTCAAGCCTTTTTCTTAATTCCAGCAATCTTCTTTGCTTTATTTCTTCTAATTCATCATCATCATTGTAATCGCTATAACTATCGCTCAAACATCTCACCACAGTTATTAGTTAAAAATAGGCCTAATAAACAATTTTTGTTTATCATCATAAATAAATGGCCAGAACTCTCCGCATCAAAAACTAATTTATAAATTGTTTTTATTGTTTTATTTTAGATAAATACAAGAATTATTAAATCAAATTTAATATAAAAATAAAATTATTGAAATAATTGCTCTAACTTATAAATATAAACCCAGTTTACAATTAAATATAATGGAGGATTAACCATGATAAAATATGAGAAATTAATAAAATTCATTGAAAACAACCCTGCCTATTCGTATAAAGAGGAAGAAAATATAATAGAAATTTTCTTTAACACTCCTTCAATTCAAGAAGCTGCAGAATCTGATGATGTTTCTGATTCAGGAAGAAATATGCATATAACGCTGAGAAGAAATAAAGACGATGAAATAGAAGTAATTGATGCAGAAATTGAAGGCATAAATTATCATAAAAAAATGTCTAAAGAAGAAATAGAGTGGTGGTTAAATACGATAGATATGATGTATTAAATTAATATTTATGATATAATTTTATAAAAATTTTATAATAAAATGAAATATTTAATTAATCAAATATTTTATTATGTAAATGAAAGTCTTTCCATTTATTATAAAAAGGTGGTCTTAATTAAATAATAAAATAAGAGACTTTAAATTACTTTTTTAATATTTTAAAATTAGGGGGTAGAATTATGAACGAAAATAAAGAACCTAGGATATATATGGCAAGCCTAGATGAAATTCTAAACGGAGAGGCAACTGATATTTATTTTAAAAGAACAAAAGAAGTTTTAGAAAAGGCAGGATTAGCTGATGTAAAGGTAAGGATGGAAGTCCATTTATATGGTAATCCTCCTGAAGGCAGAAATTGGGCTGTATATGCAGGCTTAGAAGAAGCAATCGCATTGCTAAAAGGCAAACCATTTAATCTTTATTCAATTCCTGAAGGAACATTATTTACCAGAAAAATGCCTTTAATGATTGTTGAAGGTAAATATATAGATTTTGCATTATTAGAAGCTCCTTTACTTGGTTTATTAAGATTCTCATCAAGCATTGCAACAAAAACTGCAAGTTTAAAAAAAGTGATAGGAGATAAATTATTGCTATTTTTTGGAATAAGAGCTTTACATCCAGCAGTTTTTCCTGCAGCTGATAGGGCAGCATTTATTGGTGGTGCAGATTCCATAAGTGGTGTTTTGTCTGAAAAATATCTTGGCTTAACTCCCCAAGGCACTATGCCTCATGCCCTAATTCTAGTTTTTGGGGATCAAAAAGAGGCTTGGAAATGGTTTGCTAAAGTATATGAGGGTAAGATCAATATAGTTGCATTAACAGATACTCTCGATGATGAAAGAAATGAGGCCCTTATGGCAGCGCAACTTTTAGGAGATAAATTATGGGGAATTAGACTTGATACACCTGCAAGTAGAAGGGGAAACATGAGGGATATTGTAGAAGAAATAAGATGGACATTAGATCTTAATGGATTCAAGCATGTTAAGATAATAGTAAGTGGAGGGCTTGATGAAAATAGCATACCAAATCTAAAAGATTTAGTAGATGGCTTTGGTATAGGAACTTCTATAGCAACAGCCCCTAGCGTTGATTTAAGCATGGACATAGTTGAAATAAATAGAGGTAATGGTTGGGAACCTTATACAAAAAGAGGTAAACTACCTGGAGCAAAGAATGTGTATTCTTGTAAGCCCCTAGAATATTACATAAAATATTGGAATGACAATGAGATTCCAACATGCACAGATAAAAATGATAAACCAGTTAACTTGATGAAGCTTTATTTAAGCAATGGAAACTTAGTTGAAAAACTACCGAGTTTAGAGGATATTAGGAAATATGTCTTATCTCAATTACAATTCATAAAATAGGGGAATTTTATTGGAATATGAATTGAAATCAACAGAAAATACATCAGAAAGACTTGAGGCAATTAGAATATCTACATCTAGAACTGTTCTGTATTTTTTATCTATCCTTATAAACCTTATAGCCACAATTGCTTTAGCAAGAAAACTTGCTCCTACAGATTATGCAATTTACCAATTAGCAACAAAAAGAATAATACAATATGCAACAATTCCTTTAAGTCTAACTAGCTTATGGATTTATAGATATTTGGTAGAAAACCAAAGAGGATCTTATATAGCAAGTATTGCATTCGCACTAATTCAGTTAGTTTTTACATTAATAGTAGGTTCTATATTAATATTCGTTTACGCTAAACCAAGTACATTACTGTTAATTATAGCAACCTTATCAATAGGTTTTCAATCGTTTTATTATACTATAAGAACAGCAATAGATGCTGTTAGACCTGTAAGACTTTCTTTATTAGAGTTAATTTATAGATCCTCTTATAGTATTTTAATTTTTATTGTATTATATATCATATCAAATTCATTAACATTGGCCTTTTTGTCAACATTAGCTTCTTTTATTCTTAGTTCTACAATTGGAATAATTTGGCTAAAAGATAGGATTTCAAAGGATGATAGCAAGAAAGTTAAAAAAACATTAAAGGAATGGTTTCTTGGTTCTCATGCAACGGCTGTGAGTGTAGCTTTTGGTTTATTGCCTTCACTAGATGCCATAATAGCATATCCTTTAATAGGTTCATTAATAGTAGCTGCCTTCTTTATTGTCTCATCTGTTTCTACATTGCTAAGAGATTCTACTAATGTAGGATTAAGATATTTACATTCATATGTTTTAAGAACAAGTGACTTTAGAACAGCTTTGAGAAATTTAGAAATTTCGCTTGCATTGGTTATCCCTTTTTTAACTTATGGAATGATGTATCCAGTATATGTTGTTTATATTTATAATCCAATATATTCATGGGCATCTTTTGCAGTTTCAATATTTCTAATAACGGCAATCATTGAAATAATAAATAACGGTATTTCTCAAATAGCATCAGGAAATATTAAGGAAAGTGGAATAAAAGCTGCTAATAAATTTACTAAAATGAATCTATTAGGCGTATTACCATCATTAATTTATTTAGCTTTAATTACATTAATATTCTTTATTTTTAGAGAAATGCCTATTCAATTTATTTTAATAATCTGGTCAACGGTATATTTAATAAGATATTTGCTATCAGCTTTAATTACATCCCATTTCTTCATTCCAAAAAATGTAAATAAAAGCTTTATTACGCAATTAATGCCAAAAATAATATTGTATATATCAATATCTTTGACCTTATCTTATTTCATAAAGCCTATTGGACCACCTTCAAATAGATTATTAATTGATATTAAGAATTTAGCAATACCTGGTATAATTGAGGCTATCATATTTTATGGCATTTTAATTGCGTTAGATAAAGGTATAAGAAGAAACTTAAATTTATTCATAAAGCGCTATTTCAAAAATTTCTCAAAACATTAAATTTTTCAATTGAAAATTTTTATTTAGAGATCATAAGATCATTAACTATAATCATTCCGATCCTTTAATTGTTTTTTCAGTTTTTCTGGCATAGAGATATCTTCTTGTCTTAATTCTGTAGCTTCCTCTATCTTCATACCAACCCTATCCTCAATAGTAATATAATGAACTCTTAAATCATGTGGAGTCTGTCTCATCTTTTCAACCAAAACATATCTTTTTAGCTCTCCTCCAGTTATTCTTCTTCCGAATCTAATTATTCCATCTGCTACATGCTCAACTCCCCAGCCAAAAGCACTTGATGTAGTTATTGCATATTGACTTGTTAGCAATGCAGTAAAGTCCCACTTATAAAGTACTCGTTTTATATTATAACTATAAATTCTTGCCATAGCAGGCTTGTCTAACCAAAAAGTTGACATACTATCAATGACCAACCTTGCACGGCCATAACCTAATTTCTTTTTTGCATCTATAATTTTTTTAACCAATTCATCTATATCAGTTTCATTAAGAGTCCATTCATCATTTGTATTTTTCATAAGGGCATCAATAATTACCATTTTATTATTGTCCATAGCTTCATCAAGGTCCATTCCAAACATCTTTGCTTGCCTTATTATACTTTCCCTGCTCTCTTCTGTTGTAACATATATTATTTTATCATTCTCTTTAACTCCTTGCCATGCGTAATGTATTCCAAAAATAGTTTTACCTGTTCCAGGCTCTCCAACGACAGCAACAAAAAATCCCCTAGGTATCCCGCCGGATATTAATTTATCGAAGCCTTTTACTCCGGTTGTTAATCTTTCAATTTTAACTAGGCTCATTTTAATCACCTCCATTAAATATATTAATTTAAATTGAAAGTTAAATCTATTATAAACTAATAAAATTCTATATANNTAAATAATTATTTAATTATATTTTACTTAGCGCTTGCTCTATATCATTTATCAAATCATCAATATCTTCTAATCCTACTGATAATCTAATTAATTTTTCTGAAATCCCGAGTTCTTTTTTATCATTTTCATCAATATATCTAGATGCCGTAATTGATGGTAAAGTAACTATACTTTCTGTCCCTCCTAAGCTTGGTGAAGGCTTAATTATTTTTAAATTTCTTAAAAATTCTTTTGTTTGATTCAAATCACCTTTAAGTTCAAAAGACAGAACACCTCCAAAATATGGTTTCTCAAATATATTTAAGGCTATTTTATTATACTCGTTATCCTTTAACCCAGGATATAAAACCCTATTTATTTTGCTGTTATCAATTAAAAATTCCGAAATAGCCAATGCATTCTCTGATTGTTGTTTAATTCTTAATGGTAATGTTTTTATTCCACGCAAAGTTAAATAAGCCTCAAATGGTTGCTGAATATTACCAAAAAGCCTTCTCCATTCCCATAAATCATTTATTAAATTTGATTCACCAGATATGGATCCACCCATAGTATCATTATGGCCAGATAAGTATTTTGTTGTACTATTTAGAATTAATTTAAATCCATATCTTGAAGGTTTTAATAATATAGGTGTTGCAAATGTGTTATCAATTATTATATTTGTGTCCACCCTTTTTATAATATTACCTATCTTAGAAATATCAATTACTTTTAACGTAGGATTAGTAATAGATTCTATTATAGCCAAGTCATAATGGTTTTCCTCAAGCTCTTTAATAATGTTTTCATCGCTAGGAAATACCTTTTTTATTGTTATACCAAATTTATTAGATAAATTTTCAAATAGTTGTATTGTAGATCCATACATCTCTTTTAATAATAAAACTCTCGATTTTTTATTCAGAAAGTTCATAGCTATTGTAGAAATAGCAGCCATACCACTGCTAAATACTAAGGAATCCTCTGTATTTTCTAGAGACGACAAAACTCTTTCCAAAATCCTTAATGATGGGTTTTCTTCTCTATAATATTTTATAGTAATATTTCTGTCGCTTTTCTTAGATCCTTCTTCATCTATGTATTTATAAATTGAACTGATATAAATAGGGGGTATAATTGAACCAAATTCATCTGTATATCCGATATTTATTGATTTTGTGCTATCTCCCAATTTAATCCCTCTAATACATATAAACAAATAAAAAATTTAAATATCAATATGAATAAATTTATTTAATAAAACTATAATAATTATTAAGATTTACATTATTAATAAAAGATGTTTATTAACTTTATAACAAACAAGTATAACGAGAAAAAATGTCATTTAATGAAAAGCTAAAAATACTCAATAGATTGCCAGTATTAGCATATGAGAAGGAAAACATAGCTATAATTAGTGATATTCATCTTGGATATGAAGAGGCTATGTCAACTCAAGGAGTTTATTTACCAAGATTACAGTTAAAAAGAGCTAAGAGCATAATAAATGAAATAAGCAAACTTAATTTTAAAAAATTAATAATAGCAGGAGATCTTAAGCATGTATTTGAAAAATTGACTAGGCAAGAGAGAGCAGAAATTTTAGAATTAATGAGTTTTACAGTTAAAGCAAATATAAAAGAAGTTATTTTAGTCAAAGGAAATCATGATACATATATTTCTAATTTATTAAAAGACATAGGAATACAAGTTGAAGATAGCTTTTTAGATATTGGTGATGGAATAGCAATTACGCATGGGCATAAAATGTTTGATGATATAGGAAAATATCAATTTATTGTTATGGGTCATGAACATCCAAGCGTTGAAATTAATTTGTCTGGTAGCAAAATAAGACTACAGGCATTGCTAAAAATGCCTTTAAAAAATGGTTCTACAGCTTTAATATTACCTCCCATTGGATTATATCAAACTGGTACTGTTGTTAATCTCGATAAGAGCTCTTATTTATCCCCTATATCAAGAGAATTAGGAGATATAGAAAATACTGTACCTATAATAGTAGATAGAGAAATAGGAGTTATAGAACTACCAAAGCTTATTTATATATTTGGAAACCATTAATCAATTAATAAATATTAAATAATATCGTAACATTTATTATGAGATTACATAAAAATATTAATTTTTACTCCCCATTTCAATGTATTCTTCTATATCTTTTATTTTAATAGAATATGTATTTAAAACTTGAATTCCTATTTCTTTTGATTTTTCTATTAATTGCTTGAGCTTATTTCTTTCATAAGACTGAATGTAAAATCTTATCTTATTTTCTGTACCACTTGCCCTAAATAAAATCCAGCTTTTATCCTTAAAATCAATTCTATACCCATCAATATCAATTATACTATAAGAATTTTTATCAAAATAAGACACAAAGCTTTCCATAATTTGTTTAATTAAAGATTCTTTATTTAAATTTAAGTTAAAAGGTAAATTTAAGTTAAGAGAAATCCTTGCACTTGGATAAATCTTTATGTCTTTAATTACGTCTATAGGTTTCCTTCCATCTTCAGCAAATATCTTTGATATTAATGCTGCTTCATAAATTCCATCTATCCATAAACCAAATGATGGATCTATTAATTTCCATGGTTCTGCAGCCATTAATACATTTGTTGACTCAATTACTTTTTCGTGTATTTTTCCTAACTTTGCTCTAATAATTTTTCCACCATAATTTTCAACTAACTCTTCAACCTCATTGCCAACATCTAACGAAACTACGACATTCCCTTTCTTATTAGATAGAAAATATTTTGCAAAGAGAGCAATAACTACATCCTGTTTTACGAATCCTAAACCAGAAACCGCTAATGCCATTCTATCAGCATCGCCATCATGAGCTATGAGCAAGTCCGCGCCCAATTGGTTCATAATATTAATAGATTGTCGTAATACATCAGGCCTTGGCTCAGGAAGCCTTGCTTGAAATTGACCATCGTAATTACAATTTATCCCTATTATTTGACCTAACTTTAACTTTGTCAAAATTGTTGGTGTTATATTAGATGCGGCTCCATTCGCACAATCAACTAATATCTTAAGCTTTCTTTGAATAGTCACTAATTTAATATGATTAATTATATCTTCTTCATATCTATTTGTGATATCATTATTAAAAGATAGATTTCCAACTTGTTCCCAACTTTTTTGTAAATTCATTTCGTTTTCATTTAAAATTATTTCTTCAATCTTATTTTCATCAAATTCGTTTATCTCTACTCCTTTTGGACCAAATATCTTAATTCCATTATCTTCTGGGGGATTATGACTTGCCGTAACAGACAATCCAACTTTTGCATCAAACTTATTTGTCGAATAAGCAACTAACGGTGTTGGTGATATACCCAAATATGTAACATTCATACCACCTGCCATTAAGCCTGAAGATAAAGAATATGATAATACATCACTCGTATTTCTTACATCTTTCCCAACAATGGCCTCTCCCTTACCTCCATAATAATTGGCTAATGATAAGCCTATCTTATATGATAAAATTGGATTTATTTTATCTGGATATAAGCCTCTTATCCCAGCTGTACCAAATAATTTCAATTTTCTCTCCTTTTTACTAAATAGAAACTTATTTATTAAATTTTATTCTTAATCTAAATAAAATAAATTAACTATTTAAAATCTACTTTTAAGCTCTGCTCTTTATGTTTAATTTCTTTTATGTCATCAGTATTTATAAGGACTATTATTTTTGTATTATATTTAAGTTTTGATTTTACTAATTCTTCTATTTTACTTTTTGAACCCATAACTGCAACAATTCCTTCAACATGAGTTTGTCTTGTTATAGCTACGTCTATCATTGAACTTAACAAAGGTATCTTGTTTCCATCTACAGTTACTATTATTATTTTACTTTTTCTAGCAATACATTCTCTTGGAAACAGCAAGACATCAAAGAATTCAGAGCTCACTTTATAGTTTTTAGATATGATATGTTTTGAATATGGACTATGAGATGCTGCACATAACTTTGCATGAAATAATGATGAAAATGTGGCCCCTAAAGCTGCGGCATAACTATCTGGTGCTGAAACAATAACATTAATTTTTTGATCCTTTAAATCATCTAAAGCCCTTAATCCAGCTAATGTCATGATACCAGGATTACTTAGAAGTGACCATAATTCTTCATTTTCAATATAATACTTTGATAATATATCATCTATTATGTGAGAAGACCTTATTTTATTTAAAATTTTCTCAGCGGTGCCTCTTTCAGGTACTGTTCTTAATGTAACATATCTCCATAAAATTTGTGCTGGAACATTAAGTCTTTCTTCAAGTTCCTTAAAAGAATAAAAATATTTAAGTGCCCCAAGCAATCTGAATACCATTAATTTAACATTTTTTGATGAATCTAATGTATCAAAAAAGTTATTTTTACTATCATCGTTTTCGTTATGACTTTTATCGTGACGCTCAGACATAGTGTTAACGCTCTCTAATATTTCCACTAAAATAAAATCGTAACAGTGCTTTATATATGTTTATCGTGACGCTCAGACATAGTGTTAACGCTCTCTAATATTTCCACTAATAAAAAGATTAATTTAACGCATAACTAATAAATTGTGAGGATTCCGAGAAAATTTCAAAATTGAATTGCTAAAATACATAAAAATTAATTGATAAAAATTATTTTATTTAGAATTCTTCTTCCTCTTCTTCGCCTTCTTCTTCGCTCTCTTCTTCGCCTTCTTCTTCAAATTCCTCTTCATCATCTAAATCTTCAAATTCTTCCTCGTCTTCTTCAAATTCCTCTTCATCATCTAAATCTTCGTCTTCATATTCTTCTTCATTTTTCTTAGGCATATCCATCTACCTCTTTAATAGACAATTATGGAAATAATTTCAGGAATAGATATTTTAATATCTGTTAGCATAAATTTATACTAAATCAAGTGATTAATTAAAATATAGCTTTACTTAATGATATATATTTGAAAAATTTTTTAAAATTAATAATTATTTTTTAACTTAATATATGCTAAAGGATAAAGTCTTTTTATTAATTAATGATAGCTTCATTATAGAAAACATAACTTTAGATAAGCAATAATAAAATTAAAATTTTTAGATCAAAGCAGTAAGAATATTAAAATTAAAACTAGAGAATACAAGTTAAGAGGAAATATAAACCTCTATTCTTAATATGATATAACAAAACGTTTCCTTTTTTATAAAATAAATGAATCCAGATTTATCTAATTAGAAGTCCTCAACATGATGCAAGATGTCTTATAGTGTGATTTAATTCACTAAAACATATTAGTGTATTTTATAATTTACATATATAGGTGAAGACATTGCCAAGAAAAATGCCTACAAAGAAAATTGCGATGAAAGCTTGTAAAAATTGTGGAGCTTTAGTTCCAAGAGAAGCAAATGTATGTCCTGTTTGCGGTAGCAATAATTTTACTGAAGACTGGGAAGGAATCTTTATTGTGCTTAATACAGATTCAGAAATAGCTAAAGAATTAAAATTCACAAAGAAAGGCATATACGCCATTAAAGTTTCTGGATCTTATGTTATAAAATAAACGGATGAAACAAATATGAAACTTATAGGATTAACTTTACCAGAAAAATTCAGATATGACTTTTCTCAACCAAGAGGAATGGTTGTATCTGGAGAACTTAGTTCATATATAGAAAGTCATGAATGGAATTCAGTTATATGCATAGGTGATGTAGTTACATATTATTGCCTTAAGTCAAATAGAAAACCAGATATAATTATTATAGATGGTAAAACGCTTAGAAGCAAAGAAGGATTGTCTTTACAAAATAGTAATCTTGAGGGCTATAATACTATAAAAATAAAAAATCCACCTGGAATATTAACTTATGATAACTTAGATTTGCTATGCAATATGTTAAAAAATAAAAGTAAAGATAAAACTTTAATTTATGTTGAAGGCGAAGAAGACCTTTTGGCATTACCTGTATTATCATGTGCTCAAGATAATTCTCTAGTTATATATGGAATACCAAATATAGGGGCTGCTTTAGTTAATGTAAACAATTACATTAGAAGGGAATTGCAGAATAAAATTCTTGTTCTAAAACCTATATTATTTGAGTCTGAATAACCTGATAGATTTTTGTTAATAAGTAATGTTAAGCTCACTTTTTAATAAATATAAAGCATCTTTTTTAAAATTTTAATAAATATATTGCTATTTAAAAAATTTTAAAATTATTTTTTATTTAAGCTTTTACTATAGCTTCTTAACATCCATGCTGGCACTTTTTTAATAAACTCATATGCTTCTTCCCAACCATCTAAACCAAGCTCTTTAGAAAGCTCATCTAAATTCATTTCTGTATTAACGTATTTTCTAACTTTTAATAGCACCTCATCATTTATCACTATTTGCTTGCCTCCTACCTTTATTATATTTTCTGAACTCATATATCATTCACCTTTAATGGGGCCGCGGGGATTTGAACCCCGGACCACCAGCGCTCTAGGCATTGGTGGAATAGGGAAATGCTCCCCAGGCTGGCATCCTACCAAGCTAGACGACGGCCCCTTCCTTTATATTTGTTATAATTTATAGGATTAAAAATTCTACGTATAAAGCAATATTGTAATAAATTTGTATTTTTCTACTAAAAATAAAATTAAAATTTTATTATATTCATACTAATATTAAAGGAAATTGGCCATTATTTAAAAATCAATTTAATAAATACTAAATTTTTCTAAGATTTAAATAATAATGCACTTCTAATGATTTCATGATATGATTATTAAATAAATCATAATATTAAATCATTTAGAGAATTTATTAAGCTTGTATTATGTTTACCTAAAATTTCGCTCAGATTTACACACCTAATTTTTAATAAATATAGGTATACTTTCAATTATGTTTTATTAATTAACTTTAAATTTCATTATAACTAAATCTATACAAGAATAGGTCTAATTATTAAAATTATAGGTTAATATTAGTATTACTGAGGAATTAAACTAAGTTTGGTGATTAATTTGAATCATATATCTAACGAGGGAAAAATATTAATAGTATGCAAAAATTGTCAAACAATCCTATATAGATATGCAATAGGAGATAAAAACGATAAGAATAAGTTTAATGGTCCTCCTATACCGAAGAAAGCCCTAAGCGGTTTTGATAGATTAATATGCCCTGTTTGTGGCGAACCTTTAAATACAAAACCTAAAAGTATTAGGTTTTTTTCGAGTCAAATGTTTAGCAAACTTTATGAAGAAAATGGATATAAATTAATTGATAAAACCAAGACCACTTTACTTGATAATATGAAAGGAGTACCGTCTTCAAACCTATCTAATGAAGCTAGTGTTAATAATAGAGAGTAATTCTTCTTTTATTTTATTAAAAATTAAAGGATCACAATTTTTGTTTTTATATTCTGCTAAAAGCTTAACCAAATTTCCTGATACTTTAGCTATATTTAGCCTTCCAATTATCCCTCCAATAAATTTATTTAAATTTCCACAACCTTCAGAATGAGATTCAAAATCAATTATTATTGCAGGAAAATAATTGGGATAATTAGGAAAATAAATATTCTTCCAAGGTCTGTTCAACTCATTGTGTATTATATTTGTATAGTCTAACAACTTAATGCTTTCGAGACTTTCTATAAAAGAATTAGTTATATTTAATTTATTTTCATTATTTATTATATAACCTAAATTTATATCACCAACATAATCCATTACCAAAAAATCTCTAGAATAACCATAAACTTGAGGAGAAATACCATATTTAGACAGTCTTTCAAGAATTTTACCTTCATTTATTAATTCAGGCCTCTTGCTATCAGATCTTCTTATTTTAATAACCTTATAACCAGTATTTTTAACATACCCTAGCAAAACTATACTGGAATGCCCTTTACCCAGTATATGAAAATTTCTATATTTATTACCTGTTATTGTAATATTTCCAAAATTACATAACAGTTCTATTCCCAACAAATTTGCTTGATTTAATCTATTATGTATATCACAGTTTTTAAAATTTGGATAGCAAATTAATGATATTACTTCCTGCTCATCTATATATCTACCATCCAAGCAGGAACCGAATAAAAAGAATTTTCTATCCATTCCTTAATTTCACCTTTAATATCTATTTCATCAAAATTATTGTAGATTCTTGTCTCAACTATATTATTGAATTTGATTCCAGATTCGATTATGATGCTATTTACAAAATTTGTCAAATCTTTAATTTTTTTGTTTCTTCCTCCATAAACTTTGTTGTTTTTTATATAAACAATACCGCCTTCATCCAACCTTTTTTTAATGAACGATGATATACTATTTATATCATCATAGACATTAGGTCCTTCCATAATATCAGCTTTAGGTAATGTATCTCTATCAATCAAAAACCCTATTGCAATTAAATTTGATTCATTAGTAAAATAAGAACTCTTAATAATTCCAACTCCCAGTTCATTTATTTTTATTTCTAGATTTTCTGTAATTTTTTTTAATTTTCCCCATATATCAGTTGGCGGATAATTATAATAATTTCCATGACCTAAAGTTAATAATAATGGTGCATCAATATTAGATCTTATGTTATAAGAAAATTTATGGAAAAAAGCCATACTAGGCTTTTTCAAAAATAATTTTGATGCAAGAATTAGAGTTGAAATACTTCTTTGGCTCACAGCAGCAGCAACGTTTCTATAAGGATCTATTGGATCAACAACAATTAGCTTTGATTGAGGATATTTCTTAATTAATGTCTCTTTATCTCCATTACCTTCTATATCAATATAAACCATATCCTTCCAATCAGAAATATGCTTTAATGTTTCGAAAAAGCTCCCATAGTATGCTATTAATAGTTCGGAAAGATATCCAGAAAATCCTTCAATATGACTTTCCGCCCCATAAATTGATAATCCTTTAAAAAATGATTTAAGCAACCTAACATCATCTTTTTGACAGTTATTTAGTTTTGAATTAATATATTTTGTATGAAAAGGTGTTCTTTCAACTCCCATTCCTTTTTTTCTAGGTTTCTCAACATATACTGTTGGTACAACATCTGCCTCTAAACCCATATATGATACTGTAACATAAGGGTGCTGACTATACTTTATTATAGTAGGAAAATCATTTAAACATGACAATAAAAAATCTTTTCCATTATTGTTTATCCATATATCATTTTTGTTTTTTAATAAAACAAATATATCTAGTTCCCATTTATCATTTAGTAATGTACCTTTTGCATAACTACCAACTTCTTCTACCAAACCTTCTATGTTATTCTTTTTCATACAATAATTTAACTTTTTTTTAATAATACTTGAAAATTTTTCTAGAATTTTTATTTGAAATGAAGTGGGTCTAATTTCTTTTAGCACTTTTTCTTCCAAGTCTGTCCTACTACAACTCATTCACAATTAGCCTCCGCCAAGTTCTCGTAAATAGGTCCCTGTCTTGTTAAGGTACTCTTCTTCAATTTAACTGAATTTATCACAATTGAACCATAATTAAAATCCTTATATTGCTCTAATAACTTCTTCAATGAATTGGATTTCCCATATTTTATTCTACCAATGGTTAAATGTGCAACAAATTCTTCATGATCTAATTTAAATCCATTCTTTATGAGAAGATCATCTATCTGAATTTTCAGTTTTTTCAAAGAATCAAATCCCTCAGATATACCTATCCAAATTACTCTTGGATTTTCATTATTAGGAAACGCCCCTAAACCCTTTAAATTTATATTAAATGGTTTACATATTAATTTACTAATAACGTTTTCCTTTATAGTTAAAACATCTCCTTCGCTTATCTCTCCTAAGAACCTTAATGTTATATGAAGATTTTCCGTTTCTACAAATTTTATCTTTAAATTGAATTCACTCAAAGCTTGAATCGTATCATTTATTTTATTAATTATGTTATTATCATCTATATCTATTGCTATAAACGCTCTAACCAATTTTTCCTTCGCCCTAATATTATAAATTCCATAAAAATATATTAAAACTTATTTAGATATTTTTACATAGGTTGTTAACAAATCTTTCCTTATGAACAAACATTCTCATCATTATGAGGATTTTTCTTCTTTGATAGACTCCATCTATCTTCACTCATAGCAAGAAGTTTTATTGAACAGAACCATTCTGTAATGTCTGTATAGAAGGGCCGCAGAAAATTAGATCTTTATATGCTCGAATTTCCTCGATTCAAATGATACAGAGTTTTTAGCCAAGGCCAAATATTATTACTTTTACATGAATAAACATTTCTATAAGGGAATCATATTCATCCTTGCCGAAGGGACTTTCGTCTCCATAACCTCCGATAAGTAAAATTTACGAACCTCTTTGCATTATTATAAAGTTTTTATTCTATTATAATAATTTTGCATAAATCATTAAAAAATAAAAATTAATACTAGTTCTTTAAAACTTCGGTTAGAAATTTTTAAATGGTGAACATGAGTACAAACAAATTTGTAAAGATATTAAAAGGCATTAGACCATGGAGTCTACCTATGACTCTGTTTGATTACATAGCAGTAATATTAGTAGCATATATAATTTACTTAAAGATTGATATCACATTAATTGTATTAGGTCTAATAGGATCGATTTTTTTGCATATTGCATCAAACATATTTAATGATTATTTTGACTTTAAGAAAAATATAGATAAAGAAGGTCATGTAAGACCATATCATTTAATTATTGATAAAATATTGAGTCCGAGTCTCACTTTAATTTTTGGGTTTATATCATCAGCTCTTGCTATAACTATTGGATTGTTTTTAACGTTTAATGGAAGACCTCTTTCACTTCTTCTAGGACTTATAGGGTTTTTACTTGCATATGGATACTCTGGTTTCCCATTTTATCTAAAATATAAGGCACTTGGAGAAATAACAGCATATTTGGCTTGGGGAATTATTGTTCCATTAGGAGCTTATTATTTAGCAACTAATGAAATAAGCTTCATTCCTTTAATAGTAGGATTGCCTACATCTGTATATCTTTTTACTGTGATGAATATAAATAATATAAGAGACATAGATTATGATAAAAATTCTGGAGCTAAAACTATTGCAATTATTTTAGGAAAATGCAAAGCTAAATTAATATTTTATTTTGAATTATTTATGCCATATATATTCATTATGATAGGTATTTTTATTTTTAAAATATTGCCAATTACTACTTTATTATCAAACATTACAATACTATATAATTATTTCATTATAAAGCAGAGTATTAACGATAAATTGACAAATTTAGATGTAAACACAGCTATGCAAGCATTATTTTTCGGAATAATGTATACGTTTAGCATCGGA
>DAXV01000008.1:0-8952 GCA_002506595.1 Acidilobaceae archaeon UBA158 | reverse complement strand
CTAATTATTGCATAAATTAAATTAAGATATGAATTTGATATGGCTCTTAATCCCGATAATGTTTCACTACTCACAAACAAATATATGCAATCGTTATTAAACTCAATTTTTACCTTACCTTTTTTAGGCGCAGATTGATTAACTTCAGCTAATAATGATTTATATAATGCATCAGCTTTACCATCTAAGCATATTTTAAATTTTAATTCCATCATTGTTAATCTTCACCAAACTTTAATTTAAAATTAGGACCTATATTCACATTTCTATTAAAAATTTTTATTTCTAAAAAAGGTAAATCTAATTTTATTAAGAAATAAACAACATCATTTTCATCAATTATTCTATCTCCTATTTTCAGCCCTAACATGTTTGATAACTTATTTATATAATCTAATTTTGCATTGTCTTGTTTTTCATCAATTAATTTAATTATAGCTTCTTTTGCAACTATTTTCTTGTTAAATCCGAGTTCTTTTCTTAACGATACTCCATGTATTGTTGCATATAAAATCATCTCAGGTCTTTTGCTATTTTCTAATGGTTTAAATAATTGAATTTTACCTGGATTTCCTTTATATTCATTAATCATGACTAATTTTAAAATATTATAATTTAAAGCCATTTGATTTAGATCTTCTAACGATAGCTTTCCCCTTGTTATTTTAACACTATTAGGCAATACGCTTGACAGCTCATTCATAAATGTTCTAGTTCTTGTACTTGGATCTCTACTACTTGTTAATAAAATAGAAGGTTTTCCCTTATTATTAAAAATTTTTTCAAATCTTAAAGGAAAATTAGGCAAAATACATCACGAATTATATAGATTTAAAATATCTTGGAAGATAAATTGATAGCTCAGATCTTGGTGTGTAAGAAGCCCCTGCCCACTTATGACCACATTTCTTACATACCCATATTCCTACGCTTTCTCTTTTAACAGTGCCTACGCTTCCGCAAAATGGGCATTGATGTTCTTGGTACATTTTTTCCATGACAGCTTTCACTCTTTTTCTTATAGTAGATCCATATCTAGGTCCGTATCTGCCAGCTGGGCCAACAATTTTTGTATGGCTATATACCATTATTTACCACCTTCCTCCTTCTTATCACTTACTAGTGCATCGTTTAGCAATTTAAAATATACTTGCGCTGCCTGACTTGAAATGTTTACTATATTATCCAATTCTTCCTGAGAAATCGAACCCATTCCAGTTTTTTGCACACCTACTATATTTCCATTTTCATCAAATGAAAAAACAGATCTTGTGTCAGAAATTATTTCTTCATCAAGATTAGGATCGACTAATATATAATTTTCGATTTTTGCTGTTGTGACTGTAACTATTCTTTTATTTAACTTAATTGGTATATTTGAAACTTTATTAGTTAATTTAACTTCCCCTGTCTCAAGCTCCTCATATTCAGGCATTTTTGCAGTGGATAGAGCAGCCATTGCTGCTAACATACTGGCATCAAATAGATTGCCATCATAATCTAAAATGTATAAATCAAGCCATAACATCCAAACTTTATCACCAGGCCTTATAACAAGAGATTTTAAATCAATTGCCTTTGGATCTCTAAGACTTCTATCAATGACTCTAGCCAATTCTATTGCATTTTCATCAGGAGGTCCAGGCTCAAATTGTGGAGAAGCTAATGGCACAAGTTCTGCATGGACTTGTAATACGCCCTCATCTGGCATATCTTCAAATGGTTCTCCTGGCTCTATTTTTATTCCTGCCATAACTTGGGTATTGCCAAGTTTAACTAGAGCTGATCCGTTTGCTTTTTCTAAAACATTTGTTTGTATGCTGATTTTTCTTGGAGAATAGAAATCCCTCTCATCTGCTCTCTGCCCTTTCTTGTATAAGTTCAAATAAACGTCTCTCTTTATTTTTGGAATTATTTGAGTTTTATATGGTGTTGTGCTCATTCTTCACTCACCTCTACATATGAATTTCTAAGAGTTTCTTTTTCCATATCAACTATCTTTGTGATAACCTTCAAAGCCATATCTATAGCATTGCGAAACTCTTCTTTACTTAATACTCCATTTAATTGGTATAAGGTTATTTGACCAATATCCGGCGCTGCAACAACAGGCATATCTGCATCCCCATACATATCTTCTACCTCATTTAAATCAACTATTAATACATTATCAACTTTCCCAATTGCTACTCCTGCAACTAATGCCCTCATTGGAATACCGGCATCGGCTAATGCAAGCGAAGCAGCTGTTGCACCTACTGTTCTAGTTCCTCCGTCTGATTGCAAAACTTCTATAAATACATCTATTGAAGTTCTCGGAAAATATTCTGTCATGACAACAGGTTCCAATGATTCTCTTAATACCTTAGAAAGCTCTACTTCTCTCCTAGTCGGTGCAGGGTTTTTTCTCTCTTCAGTAGAAAATGGAGCCATATGATATCTAACTCTTAAAGTTGCTCTATCAGGTAATAGCATTGATTTTTGAGATTCTTTTGGACCATAAACGGCTGCTAATACTCTTGTTAAACCATATTCTACTAATGCTGAGCCATCAGCATTAGATAAAACACCAACTTGCATCTTTATTGGCCTTGCCTCATCTGGTTTCCTACCATCTAACCTTTTTCCTTCATCATCAATAAATCTCTGCGGTCTAGTCAATGTTATCACACCCCTCTAACTTTTCTCTCTTCCTCTATAAACTTCTTTACTCTTTCAGTTAACCCAGGTATATGTGCTTGTGTTTCTATAATTTTAATCGCATTAGATGCTATATTTTCTAGTTGCTCATTTTGACATTTAATATTTATCATTCCATTAACTGCAACAAAAAATTCACATCCAGTTTCATTCTTTAACATTTCTATCATTGATCCCTTTTTACCAATTATTCTTGGAACTCTAGTTGGATGCACCGAAACAACAACACCTTCTACAATCTTTCCTAATCCTTTATCCTGAACTGTTAATAAAGGATTTCTAATCCTATCAAAGGCCGCAATCTTAGCTTTTATATATTCTCCTACTTGCAAATATTTAAATGGATCTTCTGGAAGTTGACTATTCTGTCTTGTTCCGAAGAAATCCTGCACACTAAGTATTGCTTGATAAGGTGAATTTATATCAACAAACCAGTTTGCAACACCATGCGATGATACTAAACCTATTACTATATCTCCTTCTTTTGGTACATAAACACCATTTAATGGAGAATAAGATACTCCTTCTTGTTTAAAATCAACAACTCCTATAATTGCAACTCTCTTTTCATTTTTATAATCATATATATAATAATCAGAAGCACTAATCGCCCCTTCAATTTTCTCTCCTGGAACTAATATCTTTCTTGTTGAACTCATATTTTACACCACCTTGACAGATATGTTTGCCTGCCCTTTTGCAAGGGACTGAACTTTATCTATCACCTCTATCTGTGCCCCTGCGGGTATTTCAAGTTCTACTTTTAAGCTTCCATCAGATCCCCAATTAGCTTTCTTAACTTCACCTATTCTCTGGATCTCCTTATATACCCTTGAGGCATATTCTGATGGAACGGTTATTTCAAGTAAAGCTTTTGCTATTTTAATTGGCATTAATAATGATAATTTTTTTACCACCTCTAACGCCTGCGCTTCAGCCCCTTTAAATGGATCAATATTAAACCTTATTTGATCTAATGCGTTTTCAATTCTTTGCTCAGGAATTGGTTTTCCAGCTTTAGGATCTATTGTATTTTTAACTATGTAATTTATTATTTGTTTTCGTTTAGCTTCTACCATCTTTTTCCTTTCTTCTTCTGTAAGCTGAATTTGCCCTTCCTTCAATATTTTTTCTGAAATCTTTTCTACATCCTCTGTTCCAAATGCTTTCCTTAAAGAATCTGGACTTGCTTTTAGACCCTTTTTTACATCCTTAAATATAGTATCTGCCCATAAAACTTCTGATATGCTTACTTTTTCCCCTTCTCTAAACTTAAAAGCGAGATCAGGTTTTACTGGAATCTCAAATTTTTGTCCTTTTATCTCAATCCATGCAATGATATATTCTTGTTTTTTAGTCAAACTAACCACCGCTCACTTAATATATTAAAAAACGGTATAGAAAATTTTATCTCTATTTTAAAACTAACTTAACAATTCTCCTTTATTATCAGCAACTATATCATTTATTTCCTTTTCATTTACTCTAGAGAACATCTTTTGCTTTACATCTATATATGCTATTTCAACATATTGGCCAAAATTATTTATTAAATCATTTTTATTTTCATCACTAGTAGCTACTCTGCTCTTGAATAATGCTTTGACAGCTAATTCTATTGCATCGCTTAAACTCATGCTCTTATTATATTGCTTTTCCATGTAGCTGTTTGCTACATCTCCTCCTAAACCTATTGCAACAGCATAATAGCTAAAGTATTGTCCTCCTGGTTCTGTTCTATATAGCCTTGGTATATTATCACTATTAACTCCGCCAAATATTAATGCCACTCCAAATGGCCTAAAGCCACCATGTTGAGTATATGCTTGTTTAATATCTGCAACTGATTTTGTAATATATTCAACTGTTGGTGCTTCCCCATATGTTAATCTATGTCTTATAGAAACTTGTCTTGCATAATCAATTAAAACTCTACCATCACTTCCCATACCAGCAAACGTTACCCCAATATGATCATCAACTTTATATATCTTTTCAATTCCTTCTAGATCTAAAAGCGGTAACATTTTTCTTTTTTCAGCAGCTAATACTACTCCTTGATCTGTTATTATTCCTAAACTTGTCCAACCTTTTTTAACAGCTTCAAACGCGTATCTTACCTGATACAATTCACCGTCTGGTGAAAATATAGTTATAGCCCTATCATATGCCGATGGAGGTGCAGCCATTGCCAAGTATCTCTCACCAAAATTTAATGCTTATCTGAGAATTTAAATATACTTATATTATTTTTCTATCAAAATATCTCTTCCATTACACTAAAAATTTTATTGTCAATTTAACCATTATTAAAAACATTATTAATAAACTCAACAACAATTTTTAAGAGAACCTTTTTTCTAAGTATATTTAAATTAATTTCTTAGAAAGTTTTGTTACCCATTTCAGTTTTCTTGATTTTCTACCAAGTTTTATCGCATTTTTGTAGCATTTGCTACTACAAAACCACATTATCTCTCCTCTTGGTCCAATATACATTTTGCCTGTGCCGGGCTCTATTATACTACCACAAAAGCTGCATATCATTTCTTTTGGCATTCTAACCACCAAATATAGAACTAAAATGATTGCTTTTAAATATATATGAGCAAAAAATAAATAAAAAATTAAGTATTACTTTTTAAAAAATATCACATAAATGAACAATGCTAATATAATAATCATTATTGCCATCATGATTGATGTAAAGAAAGTAGCAAATGGTGCAGCAGCTAATGGATTGTAATCAGTTAGATTTAATGCCGTTGAAAGAGTTACATTCCATGGATATGGTAATGTTGCTATTTGTTTGTTTCCTAAAGCAGCTATAAACCTTGGGAATTGGCTAAACGCATTTAGCATTTCCATACTTTCTATCGTGCCAATAGCAGATGCCCCAGCGATAACCGATGAATATGCCGTTGACTTTGATATTAAAGATCCTTTCATACCTTTATAAAATATGTATATTACAGCTAATACTTGTATAGCAGTTAATATCATACTCAAAGCAAATAGCCAGCTATAATTATATGCTATTCCAAGGTTTCCAATAGTCCAACCAAAACCTCCCATAATATTGTTGAACTTATATGGTACATTACTTAAAGACATCAAATACCAGAATCCTAAAGGAATCATTAACAATAAGCCAATAAATGAAGGTAACAATAGCATATTTACTGATTTTTCAAAGTACTTTTTGTTTTCACTATTAATTAAATATAATAGACCAAAACCTGCCATTGCCGCTAGCATTCCTGTTGTTAATGCCCCATCTATACTTTTTAGATATAATGGCCAAAAAGTTGGATTTGTATAAGCAATTGCAACATTTAAATATGGTTGATTAGATGCTGAAAAAGCCAATCCTGTAGGTTCGTTTAAAAATGCAAAAACTTGCCTAAAACCAAATGGAATCATAATTGCAGATGCTCCCATTAAAATTCCTATTGTATTATGAGTTTTTGAGCTCCAATGATCCCATCCATACCAATAAGCTATTAAGCTAAAGAAGTTAAGTGCTATGAAAACTATTGACATACCAAATGGTACTAATAGCAAATTTCCTATTATATCAGTGAAAAATGGATAAAATGAGAATAAAAATACTGTAAATGCAGTTCCAAATACGCCAGCAACACCATAAGTAACTGCATACCATTTCATCATTTTTCTAGATAAAGTTACCAAATCCATATCATTTCTTTTTGTTCCTAAATATTTAAATAGAGGAACCAATACAGCTAATCCTATTATAATATTTACCAATACTATATGAATTCCAAAGTTAAATGCTAACCAAAAAACGGATTCCATAAACACTTCACTTCACCTCTTCTAAAATTTCTTTTTTACTTGGAACCCATAGGAATCTGTAAGCTGCGTATACCAATCCTACAACAATTGCTATATAGAATAAGCTAACAATAACATCTTCCCAAACTGTTGGTTGATTTAATGTGCTTCCGACATTTAGCGTCATAACGCCATATACTATCCATGGTAATCTTCCTATTTCTCTTGTACCCCATCCCATTAAGCTGGCAAATTGTGCTAAAATAGCTCCTGGTATTGCTAAATATAACCAGAATTTGTGCATTCTGCTAACACCTCTAAATACTAAATAGCCTGTTAATATTAATGCATATAATCCTAACAATACTCCAGTAAATACCATAGCGTAATATGTATAGTCCACAATTAATGGGGGACGATAGTTAGTTATACCAACACCAAAACTTCCTAATTGACCCCACAATTCTGGTATTTGTGAATAATTTGGTAAATGTGCCGAAAATGAACTATAGGCTAAAAACGCTTCTAACTTATCTAAATGGAATAGACTTGCTATAGATGTAAATCCAGGCATTGTCCCTTCTATAGCAGCAAACTTCTCTGGATTATATTTTGCAACAGTCTTTCCCATCATATCTCCTGCTATTAAACCTTCGTATATTATTACTATTAATGAAAATACTATTGAAAACTTCAATGCTTTTTCTAGGTATTTCTTGTATTTTTCATCCTTAACTTTCAAATATCTTGTTCCAAAGCCTGCAATCATTGTAAAACCTGTAACTACTAATCCTGCTCCTATACTATGAAGTAAAGTTGGAGTAAAGTCTGGTGAATCAAACAAGTAAGTATATATTCCATAATATTTTACAGTCGAATCCATTATAGCATTTACTATATTTAAGACAGGAGTTTGCAAAACTGCCTGGTTTGTTAATACGTTATCATTTAAGACAGCTTTTAATATGCTTTGATTTACAGTATAATGATTAAATGATTCATAGACAAGCCTATTTACTATTGTAACCGGTATATAGGCTAAAACGCCATCACTAGTAGTTCCTTTGATTGACACACCTAAAGAGACTAATTTTGTTACGTTAAGTAAAGATACATATGCATTAGGGATATCTAATAAAATTTTTGGATAGCCCAAAGAATAAAGCCATTGACCTGTAGTTGCATTATAATCAGGAAGTAAACCTGTAGGTACATTCATATAGGCATTAGCGGAAAGAATCATTGCTCCAGAATACCAAGGACCAATAAATGCAAAAAATGTCAATATGGTTCTAGTAACATCAGAGAACTTATCCCATCCATAATATAATAAATATGTTATCATAGCCTCCATTATAAAAGCAAAAACTTCTGCGTACATAGGAAAATATAACCATTTTCCAACCGCTGTCAAAACGTTTGGCCAAACAACAATTAATCCAAACTCAACCAATGTACCAGTTGCTGCTCCTACTGCAAATACTATTGCCATACCTTTTATCAAAGTTCTTGCTATTCTTAAGTAATCTTTATCTTTGTTTCTTAGATAAATCAACTGTAATACAAAAGCAGCAAATGGCAAACCAAGGACGTATTGTAATATACCCCAATGAATTCCTATACCTACCATACTAAGTACTCTTTCTCCCCAATACCCAAATCCTACCCAGGAAGCTATAGCATTGACCACGGCATATCCTATTGTTATATATTTTCTAAGTTATATATAAATTTTTTAAATTATTTAAATATTTAAATTAAATTGAAACTTAAATAAAACTGAAATCTAACTAA
This sequence comes from Acidilobaceae archaeon UBA158, assembly GCA_002506595.1. GTDB lineage: Archaea > Thermoproteota > Thermoprotei_A > Sulfolobales > Acidilobaceae > Caldisphaera. The sequence goes on along the minus strand of DAXV01000008.1, from coordinate 660 downwards.
AAATTATTTCAAGCTTGACCTAATGAATTGAGCCATTTGTTTAATGCCCCAGTGAATGAAACAAATATCGCAACTGAAATTGTTTCCTTATCTAATTCATTTGGTTTTTTATCCCAACCTAAGCAATCAGAGTATATATCCAACACCTCTTGGTCAAATTCTGCATTTTCATTACTTAATATTTTTGCAGCACTTATTAATAGCTCTTTTACTGCATTTTCACCTAGGCAATCAATTATTTCTACTGAATCTGCAAGCGGATAACCTATAACATTTAGGGCTTTTTGTGCATTTAATCTCAAGTTTATTTTTGTTATAAGTTCATCAAAAAGCATTCCTGCATATGTTGAAAATTGTACTTTAATATCAGCGTTTTGATTTCCTGCTATGCTAAGCAAATTAACTATTTCATTGACTAAGTTTTCAGCTTCATTACTTGATAATTGCCCTAATGGGATTATTAAATTATCTAAGTCTTTTATTTCATCAACGCTTGACAACTTTACGCACCAATCGTTTATACTAAAAGCCGCTTGTATAAGGAAAATAGGCTATTTTCAGACCCTAACCCCTATTAAATCGCAACTTTAACCAATATCAGATATTTACTTATATTATTTTAAATTAATTTAAAATAATTAGTTTAATTTCTATATAAAT
>DAXV01000050.1 GCA_002506595.1 Acidilobaceae archaeon UBA158 | reverse complement strand
ACCATCTACCTTTTCTAATTTTTCCATCATGTTCAATACCCCCTTGAAGAATATTTTAAGAAAATTTTAACAGAGGTGTATATTCATAGTGTTTCCGAACTTATACAAAGCATGATTTTAATTAAATGATAGAATATATCGTTATAATCCGCCTCACCTCCAGCCCATAATCTACTCTGTAGATCTACTCTTAGTTTTTTAAAATCAGCAAGGGTATAATCCTTCCTTAAGGGTTTTAAACCACTAATTGGGTCTGGTTTATCTATGTTGGCATACTTGTATTTTTTTGCTGTCCCATAATTTGCTGGTATTTTGTCTAATGAATGCTCTCCTGCTTCTTTCCATTCTTCATAGGTTGGGTATTGTTCACAATCTATTATAATTGCGCTATCTAAAACTTCTCCGTTATTAACCTCTATTGTATATAAAACTAAGTATTTTGGTTTTATTTTACCTTTTATTTCTTGCTTAGCAATTGCGAAAAAGTTGATTTTCTATGGCATCATCTTTTTCTTTGATAAAATTATCTGGGATTTTGCACTCCAATAACATAAAGTGATCACCTTTTTTAGTTTTAACAAGAATATCTAAATGAGCTTCTCTTTTAGAAGGATGACCTATAGAATACTTTTTCTCCAATTCTATCGCTTCACACGGATAATCAAGCTCCTTTATGAGCCTCAAAACAAGATAAGTTCTTATGTAAGCCTCATCTTCAAAACTTTTGTTTTTTATGTTGCTCAATGCACTTTGGAAAATCTATCTTTTTATTCTTTTCATCAAAAATTGTAAGAATTTCTTTTTTAGTGTCCAGTTCTTCAATTTTTTTTNNCATCTCCTTAATATGATTTCTTTCATATTTTTAAATATTCCTAGGGCGGCATGTGGAATTTCTGCTAACGTGTTGCGGGTATCTTAAGTTTGCAGAGCGAAGCGGAGCAAATTTGGGTGAAGACACAAAGTGCCGAAGCCAGATACCCACTTGTTGTCCGAGTGCGATAGCACCGAAGCGAAGCGGATAGTTCGACCCGGCGGCATCATTTTATCCCTTCCATTAATTCTTCTAATTTATTACAAACTTCATCTTTAATTTGAATGGCCTTTCTCACATTTCCTTTCCTTTTTTCATTAATCATCTCAGAGTAGATTTTTTTATACCAAGATAATTCGTTCTGATGAGGTGGTAAAATTGGAATTTCTTCTAATAATGAGATGGGTATAGTTATTGTTCCAACCCCCCTTGCTAACCTCCTTATTTCTTGTTGGATTGTAGGGGTTAGCAACCAGAATACCAAGTAATATGGCGATAATCTATTATCTTTCACCCGAAGGATATAAACCCAGTCATCAGCTATACCTTTTTCTTCTTCAGATGTAATAACGGCTGCACGTCCTATACACCCCACTCCTACCCTGACAAAAACTATATCTTCTATCTCTACATGAGCATTTTTGTAATCCATAGGACTATCTGGCTGAACAAATTTCTTATCTCTTGAAAAATCAATACCATAAGGCATAATTGTCTTAGCGAAAATAAAAGGAATTCCTTTTTTAGAAAATTTTCTTTCTTTTCCATATTTTGTTCTTCCTTGTTTAATTTCTACATAAAATTCTTTTAGTTTAGGAAGTTTGCTTAGAATAGGATTTCTATCTAAATAAAACTCAGGATATAGAAATTCATTTGGAAAATGCCGTATTGCCTTTTCAAAACGCTTATCTTTAATCTCTTCTAAATTTTTTAAGACCCCAAATAATATTTCTCTTTTTTCTGTTGATTTCGTTTTTTTCCCTATTAAAATACATGTTTTAGATGTCGTCTTACCATTTCTAAAAATATTTCTTGGTAAAGAAAAAATAGCAATTATAGTAAGATTTCTCTTTATATAATCTCTAACATAACTTTGCTTAATACCAGAAAAAATGCCATGAGGTAGTATGATTCCTATCATGCCTCCGGGTTTACATAATTTTATGAATTTTTCAAGAAATAATATTTCAATAGCTTGGGATTTCTTTCCTTTTCCTAGATCAAATTTTTTCAGTATTGCCCCTCTGACCCTCCCATATTTGGAAGAAAAAGGAGGATTACCTACCACAATGTCAAACCTATTTTCTTCTTTTAACTCTAAACCATTACTAATTTGAACATATTGCTTTAAATCATCATCTAAGAATTTTTCAATTGAGGGGTCTATATCAACACCAAAAGGTTTGAATCCTTCTTTTCTAAGGCTTCTTAAAAAGACGCCATCCCCACATGCTGGATCACAACCAATACCTGTGTTATTTTCTATATATTTTGATGCAAATGATACTATGAAATCTACTACTTCCTGAGGTGTCCAGAACTGACCTAAGACCTTATCTTTTCTCTTAAAATGCTTTTTAGCCTGTTCAGATATCAAGACTTCTTTTATTTCCTGCATTTTGACACCACCTTATTGAGAATAGATTCAATATCGTTTCTATGTTGCCATGAAGCTACAGCAAAGGCTTTGACGACATCCACAATAATTTCTTTATTTTCAGAAGTTATTTCTAGAATACCAAATTCGTTTGCTCTTGCAGCTCTTCCTATTAAAGATTCGCCATTCTCATCTTTCAATTTCACTATATAGATACAAAGGTAAACCATGGCTTGCAAACCTACAGCCCTTTGTTTATGCATTAAAATAATTTCTACAAAATAGCCTTTTTCTATATTATTTTTTATGAATAGCGGAGCCTTTTCTACAAATTTTTTAAATCCACCTTTAACCTCAGATCTGGAGTCTTCTCTCAATATTTTCTCATTTTCTTCTAAGGTGTCATCTTGTTTAACTTCATTAATAAAAGATTTTATTTCCTGAATATCATCGTTTAAAAGAATTCCGCATTTTATCCCTTCGCATAGTAACTTTGTTAATTCAAAGCCAACCTGACTGTTTAGCCTAACATCTTCGACTCCTGACCCATTAGGTGGGTTATCTGTAGCATAAGATATTTGCCACTCAACATAATCATTCTCTCTAAAAGGTTCTTTTCTAGTAGCAATAGGGAGAGCGTAATTTGAGGATACTTCTCTTCTTTTTACTCGTATTTTCCCTGTAGGAGTAGTTAGTGGTAGCTTCACAATCAATTTTCTATCTTCTACACTTATCCCAGCATGCACATTCATTTTTTCACTCCTTTATTGGAATTCTCTGTCATGATTGCTCTCTCCATATTAAATCTATTGATAAGCCGCCGACCAGAATTTTGGACAACTCAATCATATCCGCATTACGGATATCGTGAGGATTTGGTGGTATATAAGCAATATTGCGGATATACATCCCTCTGGGTGCAATCATGGTTTTCTCTCCTTAGTAAATTGTATATCTGTCCTTACGCCTTTGTGTACGAGTTTCATACATCGTAAACACCTTCACATAAAAAATTATACCATTTCCCATACTATCACCCCAGGTTTATTTTCTTTATCAGGATAAGCTAACTCTCCAGGAGTTCTATAATCAAGAGCATACCCTCCTCTATTGTTCTTATGACTCTTTATACACTCCCATTTGTTTTAGGTATCCTAGGATAGCTATAATAATGTTAATGCCCTATATTGGTAAAATACTTATCAAACTCCCCCATAAACTCTGTACCGTTGTCTGTTTGTATTTTGGAAATGTTGAAGCCAAAACATTTAATAGCTTCTTGAATAAAGGATACTGTATTCCTTGAAGTCTTTTTCTCATAGACCTTTGCAA
>DAXV01000052.1:36002-36344 GCA_002506595.1 Acidilobaceae archaeon UBA158 | reverse complement strand
CTTTACTGGCACGCCAGCTCTAAATGACATAGCCAAGCCGTCTCCTGTAGCTGTATGAGAATAGGTCGTAAAGGCATATAATCTACCCACTCCTCCAGTTGCAATTATTGCTGCTTTACTCTTAAACAAATATAATTTCCCATCTTTCATGTTTATTGCATATATTCCTTTATATACACCATCTTCAACAACAAAGTTTGTAGCAAACCATTCATCATATCTTTCCCATTTATCATATTGTAATAATTTATTATATAAAGTTCTCATCTCATTATGGCCTACCTTATCTGTAGACATAGTTGCTCTTGGAAATGAATGCCCTCCGAATGGTCTTTGAGCAAT
>DAXV01000052.1:0-35924 GCA_002506595.1 Acidilobaceae archaeon UBA158 | reverse complement strand
CTTCTTCAGGATATAAAACTGCTGCCGTTCCACCTTCTGCAGCTATGCTATGACTTCTCATTAAATGAACTTTACTAATAATACCTACATCTAATTTATCTCCATATTTTCTTTTTATTTCTACTGCAGCCCTTAATCCAGCTATTCCGCTTCCTATAATTAATATATCATGTTTAATCAAATCTACAGGCATTAAAAATCACACTCATATTATAACTTAAGAAAATAAACTTAAAAGAATTTAATTGAAAAAATAAATATTTTTTAAATCATTAGATAACAATAATTTCTTTTAAAAAATAATTAAAATAAATACATTTTATTATTATATTTTAATAATTATTAAATATTTTTTTTAATAAGTTTATAAGGTAGTAATATCATTTTATAAAATAGCGTGAAAAATAATGCAAGTACAATATACTGATTTAAACCAAATACAAACATTGTTAAAGATAATTAATGTTAAATATCAATCTTATTTTCCAGAATGGGCCATGACATACATAGTAATAACAGGTACCATAGCAAGCCTTTTAGGAGCTATTGAATTAGCCATATTCGTATCTCCAATGAACTCAACAAACAAACATAATATAAATAATCTGAAGGAAAAATTAACTCATTACCCATTAGTGTCTATAATATTACCTTCTTATAAAGAAGGCGATTTATTAATAAGAGCATTGAACTCTATTAAAGAACAATCGTATCCTCACAATAAAATAGAGGTTATCTTGGCAATAGAAAAAGACGATAATACTATTGATAAGGCCCTTAAAATTACTGGTTTATCGAATTGTAAAGAAAGCGGTTGCAGTTCATTCATGGAAGATATAAGAACCAAATTAATATATGGCAAAGGACAGGGAAAGCCTTCTGCACTAAATGAGGCATTAAAATTTGCCGAAGGAGAAATTATCGGTGTTTTAGATGCTGACGATGTATTACCAAAAAATGCTCTTATAACAGCAGTTACATATTTGAATAATCAAGACATAGATGCAGTACAACTGCCAAGAGAAATAATTCTAGATAAAGAATCGGAAAAAACGTTTAAAGGAGTTCATATAAGAGCACAAGAAGCAGAGATGTTTCTTTATACAAAATTGTTGGCCCCAGTAATGGAGAAATTATCAGGAATTTCATGGGTTATGGGATCAGGGTATTTTGTTAAAAAAGATGTTTTAAATAAACTAGGTGGTTGGGAAGAAAAAGCAGCTACTGAGGATCTTGATCTAAGCATAAGAATGATAGCCTCAGGTTATAAAATAAAAGTTGCTTCAGAAAGTCCAGTTTATACAGAACCTGTAAGAAATTATTCGCAATTAATAACACAAAAAGAAAGATGGGTGAGAGGAACATTATTATTAGTTCCTAAAGTTCTTAGACATCCTAGAAAAAGCTGGCCTTTGTTATCTATTTATTTAATGCCAATAGCAGAATATGTAACCATTTTATGGCCAATTATGGCTCCATATGCACTAAAATATGCTATTTTAGCCTTCTTAATAGAATTTTTGGTGGGATTTGCATCATATTATACAATATATAAGAGGATTGGAAAAACGGTTAGACCATTACCTGTAATTCTTGCAATATATGGCATAACATCATGGATTGCTCTTGTAAAATTAGTTATTGGCAAAGCACATGAATGGAAAGGAACAAGATTAACAAAGGATATAAAGCTGAGCAAAGATTGATCTTAAATTAAAGAAAATAATTTTTATTTGATTAAGTTATAGACTTTCCTAGGGAGTTAATTGGAAGACATAAACAGACTAACAATAATAAGCTTCATAAGGACATTTTCCATTTCAATAGTTAATCCCTATATCGGTTTAGCGCTTAATCAGTATTATAATATTCCAATTTATCTTGTTGGACTATATTACTTATTGTTAACATTATCAACTGCAATAGGATATATATTCGGGGGATATCTTGCAGATTTTATTGGAAGAAGAAATGCTATGATTATATCTACAATTCTGGCATCTTTATTTTTAATTTTATCTTTATTTAATTTATCGCTATTTATAGCATTTATGTTTTTCTTTAATAATGCATATGGCTCAGCTAATACAACAGCTGTTGGCGATACATCGAATAGCCTTAAAGGTTTGATTAAGTCTTTCAGTAGAACAAGAATAGGTGCAAATGCAGGTTGGGCCATTGGCCCTGCTATTGGAGGATTCTTATATCAAAAATATGGTTTTGATAAAATAATTTTAATAGCAAGCACATTTTCTTTAATTGCAATTCCATTTCTTATAAAATTACCAAACAATAAAGGATCTAAGAGAATATTAATTAAACCATCGAGAAAGTTTAGCAAATTTTTAATTCCATCAATATTAACTTCAATAATTATGGGTCAATTAGGTCTTCCTTTCGTATTATATATATCTAGAGTCTTTTCTGTAAGCACAGCTGGATATATGTTTAGCATAAATGGATCTATGGTAGTTTTTCTTCAAGAATTCTTTGCAAGGAAATTTTCCAAATTTAATTATAAATATTCCTTATCGTTAGGAATGGCCATTTATTCTATTTCTTATCTTAATTTAATATTTATTAATAAAATAATTGAATTGGCCTTGGATGTTGTTTTATTAACAATAGCAGAAATGATAGTATCTCCAATAAATAGTGCTGTTGCAAATACATTATCCGAAAGCCAGAATAGAGGAAAATATATGGGTTTCTTTGGATTAACTGTTGGAATAGGAAGAACATTAGGACAATCTTTAAGCACTGAGCTTGCATTTTCTAAATATATTGAATGGGGTAATGTATCTTTTATGGCTATATTATCTTCTATTCTTTATTTATTATTAGTAGAGATTTAACTAATACGTATTTTTAATTTATCCATTTTAATTTAATTCTAAATATAAAAATATTATTCTATTAATATAAACAACATATGATTAATCTATATTTTTTACTTCTATTCCTGACTTTTAGTTTTGTGACTTAGACAAAAAAAGAGTGATAATAATGCCAAGGGTTGATAGTAACTACTATGCAATTGATATTTCACAGATATTTAAGTTAACAAATAAAGAAATAAAAGAGTTAATTGATTGGGCTTTAAATAAAGGTTCATATTTTGTAACACAACCCTCTATTATTATAATTGATGCTGGAAAGAAAATTAGATACGCTCTTGGCATTGGCTCTATAGTAGTTGATGCGGAACCTCCAGTAAGTTATCTAAAAATTGTTGGTTCAGAATGGATAGATGCATGTAAAATTGGAAATAATAGTATAAAAGAAGTTTATTATGCTAAAGAACCATTTGAAACAATAAGAGGATTATTAATTAGCCTTGAATTAAAAAGTCCATTTCTTGCTATAAATGGTATTAAAACAGAGCTAAATGTTAATAAAGATCAAAACAAAGGAGTGCCAATAGTAATTATAAGAGATAATACTAATAATTCACATACAATTGTATCAATAGATAAAGATCATTTTTATATAAACGTAGATGAATTTAATTTTGGAAAAATTATACATTATATTGCTGAACTTATTTCTCATTGTGAAAGACAATATTAAAAAGGATTTGATGTAACAACTGGTATTGGTTTTTCTAGATTTATTTTATTAGATAAGATTTTATTAATTAATCTTTTCGTTGTTATAGAGATATCATCTAATTTTTCGGCATCATTTAAATCTACAAATTTTACATCTCCTGCATCACTTCCAGCTTTTGGTGTTTCTCCATTATCTCTCATTAAAATCGTTATTAATACATAATGAAATAAAATCTTGCTTCCCTGTGTTGTAATAATCTCATCAACATTCACAACGCCCAACGGTTCTGTATCTATGCTTGTTTCTTCAAAAAACTCTCTTTTTGCTGAATCTAACAATCTCTCGCCTAACTCTACATGACCCCCTGGAATGGCCCACTTACCTTTTTCTGGGTCATTTAATCTTTTAATTAACAATATTTTATTATCTCTTATTAATAATGTACCAACACCTACTAAAGGATTATTTGGATACATTCTACCCAAATATTAATCCCCCAACCTTTAAATTAAAAAATAAAACTTTAAAGCTGTTTATTGTACATTTTTATATTAATTCATCGCTAAAAATCAATTAATTTATAAAATATTTTTGACTTTAAATTAGCTTAGATCATTTTTGTATTAATGAAAAAGATGTGGTGGGCCCGAGGGGACTTGAACCCCCGACCTACGGGTCTGGAGCCTCGACCCAGTATTAAACTGGTCCGCCGCTCTAACCTAGCTGAGCTACGGGCCCATCTGCTTAAAATTTAAACAAACAGAGTTTAAAATATGTTATGTATTTTTATAAATTATTTTATGAATTTTTCAAAATACTTTCTAGTTTTTCTTTTATTATTTCTGAAACAATTTTTCCATCTATTTTACCTCTTAGCTTATCCATCGCTCTTCCCATTAAAATACTAAGAGCTCTTTCTCTTCTTGACATAATTAAATCTTTATTAGAATCTATTATTTCATCTATTATTTTTTCTGCCTCATCCATACTAATCGTTTTTATTCCCATTTCATTAACGATTTCTTCAATAGATTTATCTTGTTGCTTAACTGCTCTCTCGATTATATCTTCAATAGCTTCCTTTGCAATTTTTCCTTCAGCTAACAACTTTACAATGCTTTCTATTTTATTTTCATCTAATAAATCAACATCTATGCCTTTTGACTTAAGTCCTTTAAGTATGCTTACAAATAAAGAAGCTATAAACGATGGTTGTACCTTATTCCCATATTTATTAATTAATTCCTCTATAAATCCCAAATTTATATCATTGATTACCTTTTCGGCTAATTCATTGCTAAAGTTATATTTCTCCATAAATATCTTTAATTTCTTTTCCACTGGCTCAGGCTTCAATTTTTCTGCTTCTTCAATTATAGAAGAATCTATATATAATGGCTTTATGTCGGTTTCAGGATACATTCTTTCTTTTCCTGGTCTAGGCCTTAAATACTTCGTTGTACCATCTTCATTTGCTCCCCTAGTTTCTTCAGGTACTCCATCAAAAGCCTGTTTTATTCTTTCCAATATTGTATTTATTGCTTTCTTACTTTTTTCTTCTTCATCTGCTATTATTATAAATGCATCTCCTTTATTAGCATTAAGCATTTCATATATTTTTTCCACTTCCGTTTCTGTAATTCCATAATTTGGTAATTCATCACTATGGAAAAGGCCCTCTATTCCTGCATAAAACCTTGCGTAATCTGCCAGTTCTGTCCCAAACCTTCTGTTTGGCATCAATTCAAATCCAATTAAACCTTTCATATTTTTTAACTTTATTCCAAATACCTTTCCTCCGGAACTTATTTTGTTTTTTATTATCTTACTCTTTGTATTAGAAAATACTTCTGTTAAATCTACTATATTTACATTATTAAAATCATTTTTACTTAAATTTCTTTTAATTAATTCATCCTTTAATTTTAATAGATTTAATTGACGTAAAGCTTCAAATTTAATAATCTTTTCTATTAAATCAAGCTTTTGAACACCCTTAATCTCAGTTTTTGCGCCTCCATTAATGCTTACATTTAAGTCTTGTCTAATAGTCCCTAAACCTCTTTTTACTTTACCGGTTAATCTTAAAAGTCTTCCAATAGCTAATGCAACATCTCTTGCTTCTTGTGGATCATGTATATCTGGCGAAGTCGATATTTCAATTAATGGTATGCCCAATCTATCTAATCTATAAGTTATTTCTTTACCAGACTCAGAAATTTTTCTTGCTGCATCTTCTTCAACAGCAATGGTTTCAATTCCATATTCCTTTCCATGAACTCCAATGAACCCATTCATTGCAACAATTGAAGTTCTTTGAAATCCAGAAGTATTGCTGCCATCAATTACAATTTTTCTCATAGTATGTACTTCTCCTACTATATCAGAATTTAATGCTAAAGCTAACGAAGTTGCTATTATAACAGCTTCTCTATTAATTTCATGAGGAGGTTCTTCATCTATTTCAACTAAACAATAATGGTTATGAGGGGCTTCATATTTATAAATTCTACCTTTTCTCCATTCAAATAAAGCAGCTATATCAACTTCTCCTGTTTCACTTCTAGTCGGTCTCAACTTTCTTTTAAATTCATCCCCAGTTTCATCAACTAAGTTAGTTGGGCAATTACAAAAGAGCTTTTTCTCTGTATTTAATTGTTGATGGATTTCTAGTCCAACCTTAAGTCCAATTTTCTTATAATCTATATCAAGTTCATCCATGATACCACCTTGGATATAATCTTAGTTCATGTCTTGGATTAATTTCACCTGCTAAATTAGCTAACATATAGTTTTTAACCTCGTTCATATTTCTTGTTCGTGATAAAACCCATGAAAGTTTTACATAAGCTGTTTCAGGCAACATATCTTCTCCTGGAATAACTCCGGCTTGCAACATTTTTCTTCCAGTACTATACACATTTAAATTAACCCTTCCAAATAATGTTTGGCTAGTTATAACTACAGGTATTTCTGCATCATAAGCTCTCTCTAACGAGTCTATAAGTCTATTGGTTATATGACCAAAACCTGTTCCTTCTATAACAATTCCATGATATTTATTGTCAATTAAAAAGTCTAATATATCATTATTCATACCAGGATAATATTTTATTAATGCTACTTTATCATCAAACCCAAATTCTGGATTAATATCCTGCTTTTCTTTATATGATTTATTTAGAATCTCTAATTTACCTTCAAATGGATAAATCTTAGCTAAAGGAAGATCATTTATCGATTGAAATGCATCTCTCCTACTTGTATGCATTTTTCTAACTTTTGTAGCCCTATGAGCCAATGCATATGAATCTGAAGTCTCTCCATGCATTACAACACAAACTTCTCCAAATGGAGCTTGAGATGCAACGATTGTAGAAGATATAATGTTAAATGCAGAATCACTACTAGGTCTATCGCTACTTCTTTGAGACCCTGTAAATACAATAGGACCCTTTAATCCTTTATGGAAGACAAAGGCAACTGCCGATGCAGTATATGCCATAGTATCTGTTCCATGAGCTATTATTAAACCATCATAGTCATCAAACTTTTTAAAAATATTGTATGTTATCAAATCCCAATATTTTGGATTCATATCTTCGCTAAATATGGATAATATTTCTTCAGCCTCTATATTTGTATAGTTTAAAACCTCAGGAACTGCTGCAATTAATTCACTAGGATCCAAATATGGCTTTACAGCCCCTGTTTCGTAATCAACTCTGCTAGCTATTGTACCTCCAGTCCCTAAAACCAAGACTCTTTTATTTTCAGGAGGAATTATTTCTTTTTCAATAAGTTTTACTGGTTCTCCAGCATGAGAAGTTAATTGGCCCTTTTTTATTAATTGTATTTCACTTTTTTCATCAATTTTTATCCCTATGTTATATCCATTATCCAGTTTAATAATTATTATATCTTCTTTAGAAAACTCATTTTTTGGCATAAGAGTTCCATCAAACTGTTTATTTCCATTTTTTATTAATATATAATCTCCGGGAACTGCATCTATTGCCTTGAGTTTATCAGCTATTATTCCATAATAACCAAAATAAAACTTATTTATTTTCAATTCAAGCACCGTTAAATAATAAAATTTAACTTGTAGATTTAGATGCTTTCTCTACTCTCTTTGTAAATTCTTTTCTATTCTTAACTCTAGGAGATAGATTCTTTTTTCCTTTAGGTTCAATTTTTGGAGTTGCCTTCCTTACTTTACCTGCTTTAGTCATTGATCCATGTGTAGGCATCTTTTCACCCTGTTAAGTGTTCCTTAAAAAATTTAAAAGCTTTAAGGATTTATTTTTATCATGAAATAAATAATAACTTAGATACTTTTACAAAATTTTGTACAAATAGTTATAGAAAATTAATATTTATTTATATTAATTAAAATTAAAAAACATTGTAAGATTTGTGAGGTACTTTTTGTTGTGAGTTATGAATTTATTAGGATGAACAAATAAAGTTAATAGTGAAGAAAGTAGGGGTATGAAAGTTTGAAGATCTATATAGTTGATACAATCAATGGTAGCTATGGATTGAATGAAAATGGTGAGATTGTTGCATACGAATTCTTACCTAAAAATTATGATGAAGCAATCGAGCAAATCATAAAGATTTATAAAGGTGATGTCACTCAAACTTTTATAAAATTATTAGATAAAATTATTGAGAAAAAACCAGAAGAGATTATTGTAGAATCAGAGGCAGAGGCTAAATATATTAATCAAAAAGGATTAAAGGCAATCGAAGAAGAAGCAAATCCTATAGCTATTAATTTTAGAAATGAAATAGGGAAAAAGGCTGTTAATTATGAGTTTTCTAAGGATGAAACAGAATTTTACAGTTGGTATTTTAATATAATATATGAATTTACTAGAAGAATGCTAAGAGGTGCAGCACAAAAACGTGATCTATTAGTTGCACAGGCAATTAGAGCTATTGATGATCTAGATAAGAGCGTTAACCTTTATGCAACTAGGTTAAGAGAATGGTATAGCGTTCATTTTCCTGAGTTAAATGATTTGGTTGAGGATCATGAATTATATTCAATGTTAGTAAGCGAACTTGGGTCAAGAAACAACTTCACAGTTGAAAATCTAATGAATTTAGGATTAAGCGAAAACAAGAGCAAAAAAATTGAGGAAGCCGCAAAAAAAAGTATAGGAGCAGATGTTTCAGATAAAGATTTAGAAGCTATGTTGACCCTCGCTAAAATAACAAACCAAATGTATAATTTAAGAAAGGATTTAGATCAATATGCTACCAACGTTATGAAGGAAGTTGCCCCTAACATAACGGAACTTGTTGGACCATTATTGGGTGCTAGATTAATAAGTATAGCAGGCGGACTAGAAAGATTAGCTACAATGCCTGCAAGCACGATACAAGTTTTGGGAGCGGAAAAGGCTTTATTTAGAGCGCTAAAAACTGGAGGAAGACCTCCAAAACATGGAATTATATTTCAATATCCTGAAATATACAAAAGCCCCAAATGGCAGAGAGGAAAAATTGCTAGGGCATTAGCTGCTAAATTGGCTATAGCTGCAAAAGTTGATGCGTTCAGTGGTAGATTTATAGGAGATAAACTAAAAGAAGAATTAGAAAAAAGAATTGAAGAGATCAAAAAAATATATGCTTCGCCAAAAAAGAAAGAAACGCAGAAACCAAGCTTTCAAAAACCCCAAGGAAGAGGAAAGCCATCAAAATATAAGCATGGTAGAAATAGGAGGTAATGAAATATGGAAATTAGGGAGCATGAGAATTGGAAAAATGTATATATAATTGAGCAGGAGGATGGATCATATAAGCTTGCAACTAAAAATCTCGTTAAAGGCCAAAGGGTTTATGGAGAAAAATTATATCAATACAATGATGTAGAATATAGGGAATGGAATGCGTATAGAAGCAAGCTTGCCGCAGCTTTACTTAAAGGATTAGAGGAATTACCAATTAAGGAAAAAGATAAGATTTTGTATTTGGGAATTGCCAGCGGTACAACTGCAAGCCATATAAGTGACATCATAGGCAATGAAGGCCTAATCTTTGGAATAGAATTTTCTCCTAGAGTTATAAGGGATTTACTTTTGATAGTTAACGATAGGAGAAATATATTCCCTATATTAGCTGATGCACGATTCCCAGAAAACTATCGCCATATGGTAGAAAGAGTAGATGGTTTATACGCTGATGTTGCACAACCAGAACAAGCTCAAATAGTATCTAGAAATGCAAAGTTTTTCCTCAAAGATGGAGGTTACCTTTTGTTAGCAATAAAAGCGAGAAGCATTGATGTTACAAAAGAACCTACTGAAATATATAAAATGGAAACGGAAGAATTAATAAGAAACGGATTTGAAATAAAAGATATAATTCATTTAGATCCATTTGATAAAGATCATGCAATGATATATGGTATTTATCATAGGGTGTAAATTTTTTTGGAATCTAATGATAAATCAATTAAAACATTGCAAAAAAAGATTTTAGATAAAATTAATGAAACTCAGAAATTATGGCCTAAAGAATCAATAAATTTAATCGAAATAGCCAATGGGAAAAGTTCAGTATTATTGGCAAGCAATGAATATCATGAATTTGATAAAGAGGAGATTAAATTAGTGCTTGAAATAGTACCGCAATATTTTTGGAAATTTATTAAATTGCCTATTTTATTTAGATATAATAAAGATTCTGAGGGCAGATCTTGGTATAATGTTTTGGGAGATACATGGCAAAAAAGGTTTGTAGAAATTCTTATAACTGGCCAATATAGTTTCGATGGTATTCAAGAGTTAGATGTTGAAACATTTCTAAAAATTCTTAAAAAATTTAAAAGCTTAATATTTGTGTCTGTGTCTTAATAGTTATTAACAAAATAATACCACATATAAATTTTAAAAAATCTTATATATTCTTATTTTCAATATAATAACTGGTGAAAATATGAATTATTCCGAACAGGTATATTTAGATTCTTTAAAGGCATTAGAAATTTTAAAAGATGTTATTCATATTACGCCATTAGATTATAGCAGGACTTTTTCTGAAATAACAAAAGGCAAGATATTTTTAAAACTTGAGAATCTACAAAAAACAGGTTCGTTTAAAATAAGAGGTGCATACTATAAAATATGGTCTTTAGGCGATGAAAAATTTAAAGGTGTTATTGCAGCAAGCGCTGGAAATCATGCTCAAGGTGTTGCTTTAGCAGCAACCTTACAAAAGGCAAAGTCCGTAATAGTTATGCCAGAAACTGCTCCTATAGCTAAAATAAATGCAACAAAAGGATATGGAGCAGAAGTAGTTTTATATGGTAAAACATTTGATGATGCTATGTCAAAAGCTATAGAATTAAGTAAAGAAAAAGGATATAACTTAATTCATGCATATGATGACCTAAAAATTATTGCAGGCCAAGGTACAATTGCTCATGAAATCCTTCAACAATCCCCTGTTATCCCTGATATAGTTGTGATACCAATAGGAGGGGGAGGATTAATATCGGGGAATGCTATTGTATTGAAGAAAAAATTAGGTAATAAAGTAAAAATAATTGGTGTAGAGCCAAGTTATGTTGCTAAATATTCCAAAGGCATTAAAGAAGGCAAACCAGTTAATTTAAAAGAAGTTCCACCAGGTCTAATGGATGGACTTATAGTTAAAGGCTCTGGAAATTATACATTCGAATTTATTAAAGAATTTGTTGATGATATAGTGAAGGTTAATGATTCCGAAGTAGCAAGGGCTATGTTTATGCTTTTAGAAAGAGGAAAAACTCTTGCCGAAGGGGCTGGTGCTGCATCCCTAGCAGCTATACTTGAAAACAAAATAGATGTTGAAAATAAAAATGTAGTAGCATTAATAAGCGGAGGAAATGTGGACATGACCAGAATTTCTAATATATTAAATTATGAATTAGCTAAAAGCGGTAGAATAATAAAGTTAACCGGTATTATACCAGATATGCCAGGTTGGTTAGATAAGGTCTTAGAAAAATTCGCTCTTGCAAAGCTTAATGTAATTGATATAAGGCATGATAGAATAACTCCATTAATTGATCCAGGTACTGCATTGGTAGAATTAATAGTTGAGACTCCAGATCCAAGCGTTATAGATGAAGTTATAAATGAATTAAATTCTATGGGCCTTAAGTTTTCTAAGGCTTTACCTTAAATTTAATAGTTTTTAATTATTTCCCAATATTTTTCATCATTATATATAGCTTCTTGTTCTTCTTTTATTTTTTCTAATAACCCTTTACCTCTCTTAGAAACAAACTCTGAAATTTCTTTAACATCAATATCACCATAAATATAAGGTTTTGGTGTTAAACCAATTCTACCTATGCTAGCCTTAGATAATAACCAAAGGCCTACAACAACTGGATTAGTGTAGCTTAAGAGTTCATTATGATCTATTTTACCAGATTTTGACCAATAAAGTTCTCTAACAAAACTAACAGATAATGCTCTTCTTATCTTATCCCTATATTTTTCAAATAAATTTTCCTTATTTTTTATGATATCTTTTTTAATTTCATCTAATTTAATATTTGAGAAGCCGTATCTAATTGATGCTTTAATAAATGAATCATTAATCATTGGGTTTATATCTTTGTGTAAAATTGAAATTGATGACGCATATGAACTATGTAATATACTCATCATAAATGAATCAAGAGTGTCATCTATGTCAATTTCCTTGTTCTCAATAATATTAATTATTTCATCTGAAGTTATTGGGTCTGTTCCAACTGGTTCATTATTTACTATTACCCATGGTACACTCCATATAAAATTATTTTGCAAAGGTGATAAAACATTATGGAGTTTTACCTTATCTAAATAATCTTTTTTATAGAGATCTATAATAATTTCATGACTTGTTGCACATGTAGGATGAAAATAAATTTCAACATTTGAATTCATTTTATAGCACCAAAAAATATAATTATAGAAAAAAATAAAAAACTTACTTTTTACTCTTTACTTTTACTATAAAATTATCAAACGCCTTCCTAAAGTCATCTATTCCTATTATTGGTGTACCATCTTCTTTTGAAATATTTTGTTTAGCAGGGGGTATTGTTGCATATAATGGATTTAACTTTGATATAGTATCAGTAAATGTTTCCACATAGGGATTTACATAAAATATTCCTACTGGTATTTTATCACCCCATTCTTGGGACTTCTCATAAGCCTTTGATAGCTTTTCGTTAATTTCTTCTTTAGTTCCTTCTCTAACAAATGGATCCCAACTTTTATCAGCATCTAACTTATACAGTTTATCTTTATATGTGTCTGGAGTATACAAATTATTGTATGTAGGACATGGTTGCAAAATATCTAACAAAGCTGCTCCTCTGTGTTTTATTGCAGCCTTCATTAATTCTTTTAAATCATCAATCCATAATGCATAACCTCTTGCAACAAAAGTAAATCCGCTTGCTAAAGCAATTGATATAGGGTTAACCCAATCTTGCATATTTGGTACTGGCATTGCCTTAACTCTTTCACCCTTTCTTAATGTTGGTGAAGCTTGTCCTTTTGTTAAACCATATACTTGATTATCGTGTAAGAATACCTTTATATCTAAATTCCTTCTTCCAAATGCAACGAAATGACCTGCTCCTATACCTAATAAATCTCCATCTCCTGCACTAACTATAACAGTTAATTCTGGATTTGCAATTTTAATTCCTTCAGCAAATGGTATACCTCTTCCATGGAGTCCATGTACTCCATTTGCATTTAAAAAGTGAGAGGTCTTTCCACTGCATCCTATACCACTTACATCTACTACCTTTTCTGGTGGCAATTCAAGTTCTGCTAATGCTTTTTGCAAAGCCAATAATATACCGAAATTACCACATGCTGGGCACCAATCAACCCAGAGATCTGTTTTATACTTAGCTTCACTCGCCATAAACTAACACCTCCTTATCTGATTTATTATCTAAAATATTCTTAACGGCCTTTACCAATTCCATCCTATAAATTGGACGGCCAGTATATTTCAAAATAAATTTATTTATAATATAACCTGTATTTGTAGTTATTGCTTGAGCAGCTTGACCCATTATATTATGCTCTACATCTATAATTTTATTATTATCAAACTTATCTAAAATTCCTTTAACATATTTTGATGGGAATGGAATAAACATCTTTAAATGTAAGTATGCTCCATTAAGTCCTTGTGCTCTTAATTCATCTAATGCATCAAGAGCAACCCCTTTTACAAAGCCCCACCCAATTAACAAGAAATCTGCATTTTCGTCTCCATATAATACTGCCCTCTTTTCAGGGGGTATTTCTTTATCAGCAATTTCAAGCTTTTTCATTCTTTTCTCATACATTTCTTTTCTATTTATAGGATCTTCACTTATATGGCCATATTCGTTATGTTCATCTCCAGTATGCCACATAACAACTCCACTACCTAATGCAGGCCTTTCATCTATTATTTCAGATAAATCGAATCTCTTATAAGGACCTTTAACTTTAGGATCAAATGTTAATTTACCCCTATCTATCTTTATTTGATTTAAATCAGGTAATGGTGTTGTTGATATAACATTTGCTAAGAATTTATCTAAGAGATGAATAACAGGTAATTGGTATTTTTCAGCATAGTTAAATGCCTCTATTGAATCATAGAATGCTTCCATATTATCTCCACTTGCTATTACTATTCTTGGAAATTCTCCATGACTTGAATATAGTGAGAAAAGCAAATCGCTTTGACTACCTCTTGTAGGTAAACCTGTACTTGGCCCACCTCTTTGATAATAAGTTATTACTAATGGAACTTCATTATGACCTGCCCATCCTAGTCCTTCTACCATTAAACTATATCCTGGCCCACTAGTTGCTGTCGCACTTCTTGCACCAGCTAGTGCAGCTCCAATAGCAGATGTTATAGCTGCTATTTCATCTTCTGTTTGAAATACTGCAATAGAAGAAACTGGTTTCCCATTAACACTTATTGCTTGATGTGCTTCTAAAAATACTGATTCATCAGCAGCTGGAGTAATTGGATAATATGATTGATACCTAACACCTCCAACAATTTTACCCATACCTACTATATCGTTACCGCTTGCAACTATGAACTCATCCATATTTATTAAAGAGTGATCAAGCTTAAGTGGAGAACCATATTGTTTTTGTACCATATCTTTAACTGTCTCAGCAATATAATTATTTGCATCAATAATTTTTTGTTTTCCTCTAAATCTTTGTTCAATACCTATTGATATAGATTCTGAATCAATATCTGTTAATCCAGCAACTGCCCCAATCAAAATACTACTTTTGTATTTTTGTGCTTCAACTGAATTAATTGAAAACTTATCTCTCAATGAATTTAATATATTCCTATAATCAAGTTTTATTGGAACTATTTTAGAATTATTTTCAATATAATTTACAAGACTTTTTACATCAGGATTTATGTTGTTCTTCTTAAAATACTCTAAAATTCTTTCATAAACATCTTTCTCCATACTAATTATTTGCTGCATTTTTGTATTTTCTACTCCTGAATCATATATTATAAAGCCATCTTTGCTAATGTCATTAAAATGAGTAAAGATAGTTTCTGCATCCATTCCTCCGACAATATCTACAGGATATGTTAGGCTTCTAGGTATTTTTGTTGATGACACCGTTGCATGTATATAGCTATGCCTTCCAACAATATTTGAATAATATTCTCTATCAGATAATACTGCATATCCTTCTGATGTAAATGCGCTTGTTAATACGCTGGAGCTTGTCTCAAGCCCCGCTCCTTGGGGGCCTCCTAATATAAAATATATTTCCTTTCTTGGCATTTTAATCGCCTTTTCAACTTAAAACAAGTTTTAGGTGCTATTAAATTTAAATATGTATTTTAATTAATCAAATAAAAAGATATTAAAAAATATTTTAAAATTTTAAAATATTTAATGTCTTTCTTTTAACTTCTTAGTTAATATTGGAATAAACTGATATAAATCTGCAACTATTCCATAATCAGCATTTTTGAATATTGGCGCTGTTTTATCATTGTTTACAGCAATAACTGTTTTTGCATCTGTAATTCCTGCTAAGTGTTGAGGCGCTCCACTTATACCAAACATCAAATAAACTTTTGGAGCAACTTTTTTGCCGCTTAAACCCACCCAATGATCTTCTGTTAACCATTTCAAATCTGCAGCTATAGGCCTTGAACAACCTATTTGAGCTCCAGCTAATTCAGCCAAATCAAATGCTAACTTTAAATCATCTTTATTCTTAAATCCTCTTCCAACACTTATTATAAATTCAGCAGCCTCTAAATTAACCCCTCCTTTTACCTTCTCTTTTCTTTCTTTTATTACAACATTTGATGAATTTCCTATAGATAATTCTTCTATGCTTCCATTAGAATTTCCTTCAGATTTTTGTGTTTTCCTAGGCGATACTAAGAGTAGTAATGGCATTGTTACTTCTTCTGTTTCTATAGCTCTACCGCTTAAGAAACTTCTTTTATATGTTACTTTAGAACCTGATACGTTAAAATCAAATATATCTGTGGCAAGTGGAAGGTCATAAATTCCTGCTAATCTTGAATAGGCATCTTTAAGGTTTTTACTGCTCATACCTACAACAAGTTTTGGATTTAATTTTTCATATAAGGTTTTGATAGCAAAGAATATGCTATTGGGATCATCTTCTTTGATTCTATATACCTTGTTAAAGTATTTTGTAAGCTTTTCTATTTCACTGTTCCCATAAGTTAAAGCAACAGGTTCACCAACTTTCTTTGCGATAGTCAAAAGCTCAGACGCGTCAGCCTCCTTTTGAACAACAACCAACACATCTACCATATCAATCACCTCAATGCTTTAATACTCCTTCTTGTTCTAGAATTTCTATTAATTTATCGGCAACTTCCTCTAACGATTTTCCTTCTATCATTGTTTGTTTTCTTTTTACTGATAATACTTTAGCCTCAGCAAGCTTTTTCTTAGGCATTGCAACATTTGTTAAATCGCTTAATTTTACGACATGTTGTGGTTTTTTAGATGCCATCCTAATTTGGATTAACGTAGGAGGTTTGGGAGAATTTATTTCTCTTGTTACACTTATCACAGCTGGCAATTGTGTTTCAACCACTTCAACGTAATCCTCTAAATCTCTTTCTGCAATGACCTTGTTGCCATTTAAATCGATTTTTCTTGCAAAGCTGATATATGGTAAGTTTAACTTAGCAGCCACTCTACCTGCTACCTGACCTGAGAAACCGTCTATTGTTGCTTCTCCTGTTAATATGATATCCGGCTTTATATTGAATTTATTTAATATAGAAACAATTGCTGATGCAGTTGTTATCTGATCCCCAGGTGTTATGGAATCATCCTCTAATAAAATAGCTTCATCTACTCCTTTAGCAAGTCCTTCTTGTATTGCCATCTTGATATCTTTATCTCTTTTAGCTATTGGACCCCATGTTGATATTGTAATAGAATATATCTTTCCTTTTAATAATTCTTTCAATCTATTAGCTTCTTCAATAGCGTTTCTATCAATATCTGAAAGCTTTAATGGAATATTATCAAAATCGACTCCTCCATCGGGTAATGATCTTATCATTTCTGGATTTAAAGCAGGTTTTATTAACACAACTATATCTCCCAATGTACTCACCATAATAAAAAATTGCTAGAGAGAATTAAAAATAAAAGCATATAAATTCTATAATATAAACCTATAATAAAAATAAAAAAAGAAGATTAAAAAACAAACTTAAAAACTTGAACATGTTTTACTCCATTAATATCCAATACAGAATCTGGATTAACTATGCCTTCTTTTATAGCCATGTCAACAATTTTACTTCCCGTTAATATCAAAATATCAGCAGATTTTAAATAAATCAATGCCTCATCATCATCAATCAGTTTATTGCCATAAAAATTTTGATTAACGTCTATTACTATTCCATCTCTCTGCTCAAATTTTTTGCCCATTATTTCCTTGTCTGCCATTGAAATCATTATTTCTCCAGTGTCTAAATTGATGATATTGATATAGTAACTCATATTATCAACTCGTTATGTTTGCACTATCCTATCCTTAAATTCAGTAAATGGATGAACTAATGGCTTTGATTTTATTTCTATAGGTCTTTTAGCTGGTGGATATTGCAGATATCCTGGCAAAATCTTTTCAATTCTTGTGTCTAATGGCTCAGTTGACATGTTTATGTAAAATACTCCTAATGGTATTTTATCTCCCCATTCAGTCATCTTACTTAATATTTTTGGTGCTTTTGCATCAAAGTCTTCAGGAGATGATATCATTGGATCCCATGAAGAATCCTCTGTTGTTAAATAGTATATCCTTTTTTCATACCATTCCTTAGTCATAATATCATTATATGTTGGGCATGGCTGTAGTATATCAATCAATGATGTTCCTTTATGGTTTATTGCGGCTTTTATCAGATCCTTTAGTTGATCAACATGATATGCGTATGCTCTTGCAATAAATGTATATCCACTGGCAAAAGCTAACAAAAGCGGATTTATTTGTGATTGTATATTTGGCGAATCAAGTGCCTTTGTTTTTACCCATAATGGTAACGTTGGTGCTGCTTGACCCTTTGTTAATCCATATACTGCATTATCGTGTAATAGTATTGGAATTTGCATGTTTCTTCTCCCCAATGCAACGAAATGACCTGCTCCTATACCTAATAAATCTCCATCACCGCTTGCAACAATTACTGTTTGTTCAGGATTTGCCAATTTTATTCCTTCAGCGACAGGTATTGGCCTCCCATGCAATGTATGTATATTAGATGTTTTTACATAATAAGGAATTCTACTTGAGCATCCGATACCTGATACTATTGATACTTTCTCCGAAGGTAAGTTCAATTCTGCTAATGCTTTTTGCAAAGCCAATAATATACCGAAATTACCACATGCTGGGCACCACTGTACCCAAGAACTTGTCTTATAATCAGACCAGTTACGCGCCATCACTTATCACCACCAAATCTTGATTATTTTGAATTACAGACTTAAGAGCCCTATAAATCTCATGTTCCATTATACTTCTACCTGTTAACTTGATAATCTTTTTCTTTACTTCATATCCTGTATTCATTCTTATTAACATTGCTAATTGAGACAATACATTTGCCTCTACATCAATCACTAATTCTGAAGAATTTAATATATTAGCTACATATTCTGATGGGAACGGCGACATCATCCTTATTTGTAACAATCTTGTGCTAATACCTTCTTTCTTCAAGAGCTCCATTGCATCTAATATAGGACCTTTAGCTGAACCCCATGTTACTATTGTTATTTTTGCATCTTGATCTCCATATAGTGAAACCTTATCATTAATGGGTATTTCTCTGCCTGCATTTTCTATTTTTTTAGCTATTTTTAATAACATTTTTTCTCTTGTTATTGGATCTTCAGTTACAATACCATATTCATTGTGTGTCAAGCTACTAACCCACATTAGCTTCTTACCTAAAGGCATTCTAGGGCTAACATAATCATCGGTTATTTCATATCTCTTATAGTCTTCATTTTGATTTTCGTTATAATATTTACCTCTATCAATTGGTATTAATTGAGGATCAACATCTTCTCTATCGAAACTCATCATACTAGATGCGATATACTTATCAACTAAATGAATAACCGGTGTTTGATATTTTTCAGCCCAATTTAATGCTTTCATAGCATCATAATAAGCCTCAATATGATCTCCACTTGCTATAACAATTTTAGGAGCATCTCCATGACCTGCAAAAACGGAATGTAAAAGATCCTGTTGACCTTGTCTTGTTGCTTCTCCAGTACTTGGCCCAGCTCTCATCCATACTGTAATAACAACTGGAACCTCTGCCATTACTGCAAAACTAATTGCTTCATTCATTAATGATAGACCTGGACCACTTGTTGTTGTTGCGGTTCTTGCTCCGGCTAACGCACCTCCAATAGCCATATTTAATGCTCCTAATTCATCTTCAGCCTGGAATACTAAAACTCCTAGCTTATCTACACCGAGTTCTTTTGCAGCCCATTCATCTAATTTAAAATGTCTGTGCTCGCCTAAATAGAATGCCTCATCCTGTGAAGGCGTTATTGGATAATATGTTTCTAATGTTAATCCACCTGCTAATTTACCCATGGCAACTATATCATTTCCTGTTGCAACCATTCTTGTTCTATTTTTATTAGGCCCATCATCTATTGGTTTGCCTATACCAAAGTTATCTTTTACAAAATCATAAGCGACCTTAGCTGCCATAACATTTGAATCTATAATTGATTTCTTTCCATAGAAATAATAGTTAATAGATTTTTCAATGGTCTCTACATCAATACCTAATAATGCTACTGCAGCAGTAATACTCATTGTATTAACTGTTTTTGCAACAGATACAACGTTTGTCTTAAGTTTTTCTGCAGTAGTCTTTAATAAATTCTTAAGTGGTAATCCTACTGTTTTAATTCCATTATTAGATAAATATTTAATAACTTCAGAAGCTATAGGCTCTATTCCTAGTTTTTTCAATTCACTTCCTATTCTTTCCTTTACTTCTGGTTCCATAGGAGCTATTTTTTCCATATTAGTATTAAGTATATCTACATCATATATTATGAAGCTATTTGGAGCGATTTCATTATAATGAGTAAATATGGTCTCTGCATCTAATGCAATTAAACCATCAACAGGTAATCTAACGCTTCTCGGCCTTGTTTTTTTAACTCTAACATTATAATAGCTATGAGCTCCCATAATATTGCTATGATATTCTCTTATTCCAAATACGTCATATCCCTTAATCATAAAAGTTCTTACAAGCATTTGACCTGAGGATTCTATTCCACCTCCTTGGGGTCCTCCAATCATTACTGAAATGTCAACTTCGTCGGTCAATTTATAGCACCTTGTATAGTATAATAAAAAAGACTTTTTATATATAATCACATTGTTTTATAATAACATCTGAAATAGAAAATAACTATTACCTTAAAAATTTGTTAATCTATACAAATTAGAGAAATATTATTTAGTATTGCTTATTAAAATTGCCGTTATTTTCTATTTTTATTTCATAGAGTGATTAATATTTATAACTTGTCAATTTAATGGTAAATTAGGAGAGGTTGAGGCTTACGAAACTACTTAACTATAAAGGTTTTAAGCTAATTTTATCCATAATATTAGGTTTAATAACATTTGCAGTAGGCATTAGCTTATCCATAGCCTTAAAAGGACCATTATTTTTATCAATCATTGTCGCTATAATAGTTAGTACATTAATTTATATATCATCTGATGCAGCCTCTAAGGAATTAATGAACTACATTAATAATTTATATCAAAAGATTAATGAAATAAATGAGGATATAGATTTTGACATGACACAAGATGATGAAGAAGAAAAAGAATTAATAAACAGCGATGAAGAAGATTTATTTATGGTATATAATTTGATAAAAGGGATTGTAAAACAAATAAGTAGGGAGACAAAAGATATCATTATTGAAATATATAGAGGAGATTTTACTATAATATACCCTGAAATTAATATGATCGATGATGAAACTGATATAAGTAATGAATTATCTTATGATTATCCTCAAGAAGGATCAGATGCTCAATATTTAAATGGTTATCTAATTATAAGAATGAAATATGAAGATTTCTATAACTTGCTTTCTAGCTTGAAAAAAGGAGATGGTGAAGTAGCAGTATTTTCTGCGATAAACGAGCTCAAAACATTATACAATATAACAAAGATAATTACAAAAGCATTGCTTGAAGAAGATTCTAACGAATTAACTTCATATATAACTTACAAGGCAATTATTTCACTTAAAAAGAAAAGCATGATAAGTATATCCGATAATATAATAGATGAATTACCCTTCGAAAGCAAAGAACTTAAAAAGAAAATTAAAGAGCAAGTAAAGGAGGAGAGCGGCACATTATATTAAGGTGTATTAAATGGTTTTTTGTGCCTCAGTTCCACATCATATAACAGCATTATTTATGCCTATAATTAAAGAAGATCCAATATATTCAGGTTCTATTGGAATTGGAATAGCAATAGAGCCTAGATTAAAATTATGTATTGGAGAAGAAATTCTTAACAATTATGAAAACCTTCCTTATACTGCAAAAGAAGTATTAAACAAATTAAAAATTAATGGAAATTTAAACTTAAATATGCCTTTACCTGTAAAAATGGGTTATGCAACAAGCGCATCATCAACGATAGCTACAGAACTTATAGGCTTTCTTTACGGAAAAATAAGCTATCTTAAAGCATTGCAAGAGGCGCATAAGATAGAAATTGAAAACAAAACTGGTCTTGGAGATGTATTAGCAATTTCATGCGGAATTGGTATAGTATTAAGGAAAAGAGAAGGTGCACCAGGTATAGGAGAAGTTGATTGCATTTCATTTCCTAAAGATATATCAATAGTTACACTAGAATTTGGTTCTATGGAAACAAAAGAATTATTAAACAATTATGATCCTCAAATTTTAAATGAATCTCAAATCGCTTTAAATAAAATTGAAGAAGATTTTTCTTTCGAAACAGTATTATATGAAATTAAAGCTTTTACTGAAAAAACAAAAATAATAAATATGTTAAACAATAAAACAGATAAAATTTTGAAGACGCCAGGATTAATAAGCTATTATGTAAAGAAAAAGATGGTTGTATTATTAATAGAAAACAATAAAATAGAAGATGCATTATATAATTTAAAAGGTATAGGGTTAAATTTAAGAATCTTAAGACCTTCATCACATGGTCCGGAGGCTTGGCAGGAATGAATATAGAAGATATACCTAAAAATCATCCAAGGTATCAATCATTAGTAACTAGAGAAAAACTGGTTGATTTTTTCAACAAAGGAATTGTAGTTGCTCATGGACTTGTTGCACAAGGTAGAGGAGAAGCTTTTGATTATATATTAGGAGAAAAATCTCACGATTTTGCCCTAGAAGCTGAAAAAGTCACTGTAGCATATTTATTAATATCAAAATCTCCAATAATCTCAGTAAATGGAAATTATGCAGCACTTGCAGGAGAAGAAATAGTTAAACTATCTAATAATTTGAATATACCAATAGAAGTAAACTTATTCCATAGGTCTGAAGAAAGAATTAAAAAAATAGAAAGTTATTTAAAAGACATTGGAGCTAAAAATATTTTAGGCAGTGAATGTAACAAAGTAAAATTACCTAATCTAGAAGGACCAAGAGGTATTGTATGTGAAAACGGTATTTATAAATCAGATTTTGTGTTACTTGCTATTGAGGACGGTGATAGAACACAGGCTTTGAGAAATTTAGGTAAAATAGTATCAGCTATAGATTTAAATCCGTTTAGTAGGACAGCACAAACTGCTTCTATTACTATTGTAGATGAAGCAATTAGAGCTACTAAAAATATGATAAAGTTTGCAGATGAATTGTCTCAACTAAGTAAATGTGAGCTATTAAAAATAACTTCAATGTATAATAACAAATCTATATTATCTATGGCTTTTAATCAGATGTTTACTAATCTTAAAGATGCTAAAGAAAAAGGAATCTTATTTAAATTATGACTTTTGCTTAATTATTATTTCGCTTTAACAAAGCTTAATTTCTCTTTAACAAATTATCTTATCAATTTAAAAATCCTTTTTACTTTAAATTAAATGTGGATAAAATGTGGATAAAATGAAAACGGCTGCGATAATTTTAGCTGGAGGTAAGTCAACAAGGTTTGCAGAGGATAAATTAATTTATTTATATAATAATAAACCCATAATTTCCTATCCTATTAATGAATCTAAAAAAATTACAGATAATATCTTCGTAGTAACAAATGAAAAAGAATTTGAAAAACTAAAAAATATTATTGATGTTGAATTTATTTTTGATGACCCGTCTTTGAAATGCAATGGATCATCAAGAGGAATAGCTTCTGCCATAAAAAACGTAGATGCAGATTATTATTTAATAATGCCAGGTGATATTCCATGGATCAATAGCATTGCATTAAAAAATCTATTGGAATATGCTAAAAGAACCCAATATTTAGTTTCTCCAATAGTATATACAGGCATAGTATCTCCATTATTTTTAGCTTTTCCTAAAATTTACAAAAATGATATATTAAAAATCTGTGATGAATATTCTGTTCTAGCATCTAGACCTAGTAATTTTGTTAGAGGAAATAAATCATTATTAATTGGGTCATATTATCTTACTTATAACCCTAGAGCGTTTTATGATGTAGATACAAAATTAGATTTTAATTCCCACACTAAAGGTCTACCCAGAAAAATTATACTTTTAGATTCCTACAAATACTTTATTGATAGCATTGAGAATTTAAAAATTGGAAAAATTGATGAAGCTTTTAAAGGATTTATTAATGAATCTAAGATTTATAGAATAAACAAACTAAATTCATTAGAGTTATCATGTTTAATAGATGCATTTTTAATTAATAATGATGAAAAAATTCAAAAAAGGATTAATCTATTAAGAAAAAGACTAGGAAGAAACCCAAAAGAATATTAATAAACATTTAACAAAATTAATATGCAACATAACAAAGGCAAATAAACATAACTTTTTAATTTACTAAAAAAGAAACTGTTGCAAAATAATATAAATATTTAAATTTTATCTATACGTAAATAATGGACGATAGCAATGAGTATTAAAGGACTTATAAGTGATTTAGACGGAACTCTAGCACAAACTCAAGCTCTACATTTTAAAGCATGGGAAAATACTGCAAAAAGGTTTGGAGTAAATATTGATTTAAATGATAATATTGATTTAAATAAATATTGGGGCTTTAGAGATATAGATTTTTTACAAGGTTTTGTTAAAGAAAAAAACATATCATTAGATCAACATCTAATTAAATATATTTTATCTATTAAAAATGAAGAATATAAAAAATTAGTTTTAACTTTAAAACCGGATAAATGTACAATATCCCTTATAAACATTATAAATAAATATAAACTAAAGTTTGCCATAGTTACCTCTAGCATGAAAAACGATGCATTAGCAGTATTAAATTGGTTAAATATAAAATATGATACACTTATAACAGGTGATGATGTTAAAAATGTAAAGCCTGATCCAGAACCAGTTATCTTAGCAATAAAAAGACTGAACTTATCTAGTAATGAAATAATAGCTGTTGGAGATAGTATTTTTGATGCAATATCTTATAAAAAATCTGGAATAAGCAAGATTTATCTTTTAAACATAGATTATGAAGATGCAATTAAAATATCATCGTTATGTGAATTATCTGATTTCCTATCTAAAGAAATGATTTCTTGACAATCCTCTTGTTTCTAGTTATCCTTATCTCATGCAATGCCTCTGCAGCTAATTTCATAGCCTCTCTAGCTTTATTTGCTATTGCTATTCCAGCTTTTAGATCATCAGTAGAAATCATTTTTACAACTAAATCTTCATAATTTGAATCAGGCAATATAACAAGTATATTGTCCCCACCTAAATATTGTGCAATGCCTCCATTTTCTTCAGCTATATAATTGATTTTTTCTAGTATCTGCAACATTTTCCCATATGTTCTGAATGTACCAATCTTCTGAGTAATTGGAGTTAATCCATTTAGATCTATATGGCTTACAACCACAAATTCATTTCCATTTCCAAAATGACCTAACTTACCTGGCTCTATTTTAGATATATGAGACCATGCATTATTTTCTGCTTCTAATGGTGTATTACCTATATCGCTTGATAGTCTAACTGCAACTGGTGATAATGATGAAACAACTTCTAGTATTTCTCTCTCATTATCTTCATTAAGATTACTTGATAAAATTGTCATATAATCATATCTTAAAGGCAAAACAAATCCTCCAAACCTTGATGCTATTCTTTGAGTCTCTTGATAGATTCTTGCCTGGATTTCTTGTATTTTCCACTCTCTATCAGTTCCTATAGTTTCTGTCCATTCTCGATAACCTATTTGTTCAATTATTGATATCCTTATCATGTTTAACTCCCTTATAATATATTACCCTATGTTTATAAGTTTTCCTTCATATTTGGCCTCATCTAGCATTTTAGATCTTAATACTAACTTTACAGCTGCCTCTACAGCCCTTCTTGAGTATTCCTCAGATCTTTCCAAAGCTTGCATTCTAGATGCCCCTGGTCCTATAATACCCAAAGTGACTGGTTTTCCATATTTTTCACTTAGATCAAGTAACATCCTTGCAGCTTGATTAGCGATTAACTCATCATGCTTTGTTTCCCCTTGAATCACTGCTCCTAAAACGGATACTGCATCAATATAATCAAGCTTTAATAATTTAGAAACAGCAAAAGGTGAATCATAAACGCCCGGAACTTTAAAGACAATTGGGACATCAGCATTTAAAAATTTAGCATGACTTATCGCTTTTTCTTCCATTATTTTTGTTATATCATAGTTGAATTCTGCAATTACAAGACCTATTCTTACATTCATTTATTTCACCAAATAGCATTAGGTAATAGTTACTTATAAATATTATTAAGTTTGATTTAAATCTAATTATTATTTTCTGCCATCCTTCTTGCAAAAAATGGATTCTTTTTCATTAAAAGTTTAATTGCTTCATCAAGAGGTTCATCTGATGGCACTTCATATTTTAAAAAAACTCCTGTTTTACCTATCTCCTTTCTCCTTGATAATACCCTTTCTCTTTCTAATACAGTTTCCAGTTTTACATTTAATATTCTAGACACTTCAGATTCTCTTCCATATATAGGATATTCTATATGCCCAAAATCTTTTGGTATAATTAATTTTAATTCTTTGTTTACTCCAGGAACTCTTTTGTTTAATAATATTTCATTTTTACTTACTTTTCCACCCCAACCATAAAATTCCAGTTCATTATTGTTAAGCTTGGCTAAAGGAAAACTAATAACTTCCTTAAAATTGCTATCTATATAATAATAAGCTTTGGGAGCATAGTTTGGAGTGGCTTGAATAATTTCTTTACCATATACAGTATATCCTTTCTTTTCCAACAAATATTCTAATTTATATGACTGTATTGAACTTGGTATAAAAATGTCAATATCGCTACTTACTTTTACATCACCTCTGGCAACGCTACCTATAACTATCATTAATCCGCTTAATTCTTGTAATGAATCTATTATTTCCAACGCTCTAATTCTTTTCTTTTTAAATATAGCCCATCTTTGTTCGTTATAATAAATCTCTTGGCCAATATTATCAAGATTTTGATTATTTATATCGTCATTCATATTAGCACACCTTCTTAACAAAATAATTTAACATAACTTGATATTCTATGCTATGTATTATTGTAACACAATTCATTTTTATTTCATAATTTGTCCTATTTAGTAAATTCATTTTTATCATTTTGCTTCAAATAAAATAGTTAAAAATTGATCCTTAAAAAATTATCCAATCGTATTAATTAGGAAAAATACGCTAAGTTTATTGAATTATTAGTAATATTATTAAAACAAACATAAACATATAATCCATTGTTAAGATTTGCCTCAAAACTCCTTCCATATACAAATTCATTTTGCATCTCATATCGCCCATTAATATTAATTAACATAAAGAATATATTTTGATTACATGTTGTATTATAATTAATACCATTTATAAATTCATACATCACGCTTTGATTAAGATTAACATTACCATATTTTATTACTGGATTAAAATTATCATTAGGTATAAAATATGTAATGTTATTAATACCCACAAATATAACAGGATTTAGTATAAATGGACTAACGTTTATTGGATTCAAAATTAAATAATATGTTAACGATGAATCTTTGTTTATATAAAAACTTGGAATTGAATTATAATATAACAACATATAAGGGAAGTACACAAGATATGATTTATTATATGGAAATTGAAAAATCTGATAGTTAGCAAATAATTTTCTATCAACATTTCCTAATGAAGTAACAAACATTATATAAGGGTAATTAATGTTTAGCATGTTAATAGACTTATATAAATTTATAATTTGATTCGGTACCCCATTAGATAAGATAATGTTATATTTTACATAATTATAATTAGGTAATTTATATTTTGTTTCTGTGTAATTATAATCTATTATTTCTTTTAAATTTATCGATAAATTTATATAGAAATTTTGAGTTATACCTATATTAGAAAAATAAAATATTACTGGCCCAGAAGCAATAGCACTTCCATTGATTCTTCCATGCCCTTCATATGTTGCTACATTATTAGCCCCATTTATTAAAGTATTGGTATAGTTCAATGTTCCATAATAATTATCTTCATCTCCTATAAAAGTTAGTAATGGTGCGTTATGAAGCAATATCGGCATTGCTAATATAGAGGCAGTAAAAGTTATTGTGCCAGTTATGTTTGAATCAAGAATATAATATGCTGTAGTGTTTGAATAAAAGTAAAGATATGCTAATGTATATTGAGAATTATAATATCCCCCTCCATAAATATAAATCCTTGAATCATTAGCATTAATAGTTGAGAGCAAAGAAATTCCATTATTATCTAATGATATAGATTTTCCATCTATATAAAACTCTAAGTTCAAATTATTATTAATATTCCCTTTTACGGTTATGTTTATCTCTTTATTAGTTTTAATAGTATAATATGTAATACTCGGCGGAGTTATTGTACTAAAACTTGTTTCATTATATAATAATTTAGTATCTTGATTTTCAGTAGAATCTGTTGCTGAATAGTTTTTATATAAAAAAGCACAAGAAAAATAATCCAAATCAGGATTTAATAAATTCTTGTTAACATTAGGATCGTAGTAAGGATTATAAGAAATAATAGCACCATCGCTTGTGATTAATGAAACGCTTACGTTTTGAGAACAATTATAATCTTTTAATAATTGTATTTCATAATGAGATGAGATTAATTGATTTAAATTCTTTATATATAACTGTTTTCCATACTTAATGATCAAATAAGATATATTTATTGGATAATTCGTTTGAATTAAAGAATATAAACCACTATTATTATAAATCATTGATATCAATGGAGGATTGTATGTTTCCATTAATTTCCTTTGGTATGTATATAACATTTCTGAGGATTGATTAATATTATCAGCATAAAAATTATATATAACTACAATGGATGCCACAACAATAGATATCACAATAATACTTCCTACAATTTCGCTCAGAGATTTTTTCATACTTATCCCATTTAAATTAAAAAATATAATCTACTCTCCCTGAAATGATATTTATCAATATATCTTAAAAGTCATCATTATATTTCACTTCACATTATTTTAATTAAATTTATTATATAAACACTTTAAGATATGGTTTCTGTTAATCTTTGACTTCCATATGTATTTAAATGGTTAAGCTTTCATTTGTATAGCAAATTTAATTGCTTATTAATATGGATAAATATAAGTTCTATTACCAATGTTAATTATTGGTGGGAAATTGGATAGAGCATTATATGTAATCGAAAATAATAAATATAGCATTAATGAGTTAAATGAATTAAAAGAGAGACTAAAAAATTTAAATTGCCCTCATGGAATTAGAGTTTCCGTTACTCATATCGAGGTGGTTGTTTTTTGCAAAGACAGCAAAACTATCAGAGAAAAAATAACAAAGGCTTTAGGATCGAGGATTATTGATGTTTTCATTGGAGAACCTGAAGTTAAAAAAGGAAAAGAGCTAAATAATTTTATTGATTTTCTTGATAATGAACTGTTTTGGCTAGCACACACATTTATGGAAATACCTTGGAAAGATTATAATGATAAGAGAATACAATCATTAGTATTATATGCTGGAGCATTAGCAAAAGCACAAGAAAATGAAATAAAAGCTTCATTAAACTTGCTTAATATGGCCAAGGATCTTGGAGGAGATGAACTAATAGATTTAAACTGTGCAAAAAAACAAATAAACCTAATTTTAGAAAATAAAAGAACAAATGCTTCAAGTTGCCTAAATTTACAAAAAATTAACGAACTATTGAGGAATTAAAAATGAAAATAGGGCTTATTATAAATCCTATTGCTGGTATGGGAGGTAGAGTAGGATTAAAGGGTACAGATGGAAACCTATACCAAACAGCTTTAAAATTAGGCGCAAAACCAATTTCTATTAATAGAACCTTAGATTTCTTAAACAGTTTAAATATAATTAATGAGTTATTTTTTATTGTACCTAATGGCATTATGGGTGAATATGTAATAAAACAAAGCAAGATAAAAAATTTTAAAGTTATTAATTGTGCACATGACAATTACAATACTAATAAATTTGATACAATAAATTGCTCTAAATTAATAAGCAAAGAAGTTGATATTTTAGTTTTTTCTGGAGGCGACGGAACGGCTAGAGACATTTATGATTCAATAAAAGACTCATTACCTGTCATAGGAATACCTTCTGGTGTTAAAATGTATAGCGCGATATTTGCCAAAAATCCTAGAGAAGCAGCGAAGGTCATTGAATCTTATTTTTATGGAAACTCCAATATCAAATTAAAAGAGGTACTTGATATAGATGAAGATGAATATAGAAGCAATAAGCTTAAAATTAAACTATATGGATTTATGAAATCTATTTCATCAGAAGGTATGGTAAACGTTGGAAAACAAGCAGTTTACAGTTCAGATGAAGATGAAATAATGGGGATTTCTAATTATCTTAAAGAACTAATAAAAAATGATGTAATTTATATTGTTGGTCCAGGTACAACAACGTATAATGTTTTCAAAAATTTGGGGATAGAAAAAACGGTTTTAGGAGTAGACATAATAAAAAACTATAAAGTTATTAAATTTGATGCAAATGAAAATGATATATTAAATTTAATTTATAATCAGAAAGCAAAAATTATAATTTCTCCAATTGGGGGTCAGGGCTTTTTGTTTGGAAGGGGAAATCAACAAATAAGTCCTAAAATTATAAAGATGATTGGCAAGGAAAATATAATAGTAATATCAACAATTTCTAAGCTATCATCTTTAAAATATCTTTTAGTCGATACAGGTGATGAAAGCGTTGATAATATGCTTAAAGGTTATATAAAGGTGATTTTTGGATATAAACAAGAAAAAATAATAAAAATAATTTAAATAAAATAATTACTCTTTAAATTTAGAGAAAAGCAAACATTCTACTTCTCTTCCATTTTCCAGTTTAATTAACTCTGGTGTTTCATATTTATATAATTTTAATGTTACATTTCCATTCTCATCTATTATATCTTTTATTGACATTAATGGCCTTAAATTTTCTTTTTCTATATTTATTATTTCTCTTAACTTATCAGCCTTAGCATTATATACAGTTAATTCTAGCTCGTCTTTAACTTCAACTTTAGTATTGCTAAATTCTGTGAAGTATTTTGAACTAATTAAATATTCCAGAGTCGGCTTTACTTCATCTGCTGTCCAACCACAAATTGGTAAAGCAACAGGACATCTAGGATGGAATCTGCATCCTTTTGGTGGATTAATTAAATTCGGCGGATCCCCTTTTAATATAATTCTCTGCCTTACTCTCTTAATTTGAGGAACTGCAGATATCAAAGCCTGAGTATAAGGATGCTCTGGATTCTTTATAATATCATTCTTATTTCCTTTCTCCATTATTTTCCCTGCATACATAACAAACACTCTATCTGCCATATATGAAACAACTGATATATTATGAGTTATTAACAACATAGCCATGTTATACTTCTTTCTAAGCTCTTTAAGCAGCTCTAATATTTCTGCTTGTATTGATACATCTAATGCACTTGTAGGTTCATCTAAAATAACTAGCTTAGGATTTGTTGCTATTCCTCTTGCTAATGCTACTCTTTGTCTTTGCCCTCCACTCAATTCATGAGGAAATCTATAGCTAAATTCTCTAGGTAATTGAACTTCATCTAATAATTCTAACACCCTTGCTTTTACTTTTGGACCCTTTAAAAATCCCGTTTCTACAATTGGTTCAGCAATTATATCTTCAATTTTCAATCTTGGATCCAAAGATGAATATGGATCTTGGAATACTATTCCAACATTTCTTCTAAATGTTTTTAGTTCTTTTCCATGCAATCTCATTATTGAATATTTATCTACAATTTTTTTAACTGCATTTTGATCGTTATTCTTTAATGCAATATCAAATTCATCTAGCTCATCATCAGGTATATTATATAAAATTTCTCCAGAAGTTGGTTCAATCAATCTGATAAGCAATCTGCCTAAAGTTGATTTGCCTGATCCGCTTTCTCCAACCAGGCCTACTATTTCTCCTTCTTTTATCTCAATGTTTACATTTTCTACTGCCCTTATTTTTGCATTTTTTACTCCTTTAACATCAAAGAATTTACTTAATTGTCTAGCAGCTATTATCATGATTTACCACCCTCATATAGGAAACAAGCCACATAATGATCCTCTCCAACCTTTATCAGATCTGGCCTTTTTTCAGCACATATAGGCATCGCATAAGGGCACCTATCCCTAAACATACATCCCTTTGGAGGATTCCTCATATCAGGTACTTCTCCTTTTATGCCTTTTAATTCATGGACTTCAATTGTTGGTATTGCCTCCATAAGCATTTGTGTATATGGATGCTTGGGTTGATCAAATATGTTTTCTTTCTTTCCAACTTCAACGACTTGACCTGCATACATTATTGCTATTCTATCAGAAACTTCTGCTAATACTGATAAATCATGAGAAATAAACATATAAGATGAGTTTGTACTTTCTTTCAATTCCTTAATTAACTCCAAAATCTGCGCCTGTATTGTAACATCTAATGCACTTGTAGGTTCATCTAAAATAACTAATTCTGGATTGTTAATCATTGCAATAGCAATAACAATTCTTTGTCTTTGTCCCCCACTCAATTCATGAGGATACATATAGACCATTTTATCAGCATTAGGTATACCCAATAAACCTAAAAATTCTGATGCCTTTTTATATCCCTCTTTAAATAACTCTCTCTTTACTAACCTGCCTATTATAGGAACTCTAGAAAAGTTTGGCAATTTATTTTCTTTTTCTATTACTTCTAAATATTTTTTTGTAAAAGAATTTATTGGCTCACAACATAGTTTTTCTATTATTTGCTCCTTTTTTAAATCGTGCAAATCTTTTCTTCTCCAAATAGATATTACTTGATCCTCTAATCCAAGTATATTTCTGCTCTTTAAATAGTCCGTTAGCTTTTCATTAATACCGTTCTCTTTAAGTATCTTAATTATATTTTTCATATCTTCTTTAGTTGCCCTATGCCTTGATAATCTTCTACTAGCTAATAATCCAGGATTATGATAATATAATACTTCAGCTATTTGATATCCTACTTGTAATAAAGGATTCAATGTAGTCATAGGTTCTTGAAATACCATTGATATCTTTTGACCCCTAATACTTGACATTTCCTCATTAACTTTTTTAAGGATATCAGCATTTTTAGTTGGCTTAAATTTCTTCGCTTTTTTATAATAATCATTCAAAGGCTTTAAATAATCCTTCCCATCAACTAATATTCTTCCATTTACTACTGCAGCGTTTCTTGGTATTAATCCCATTATTGATCTTCCCAATGTTGATTTGCCACATCCACTTTCTCCTGCTACTCCCAAAACTTCTCCTTTTCTTATTTCTAAGTTAACTCCATTTAACGCCTTATATACTCCTCTTCTTGTATAATAATGTAAGTGAAAATTTTCTACCTTAACTATTGGAGCTAAATTACTTGATAAATTACTTGTTTCCATCTTATAACTCACTCCTCCTTCTTGGATCTATAACATCTCTAAACCCATCTCCCATTAAGTTTACTGCTAAAGCAAATAAAACAATAAATAAACCTGGTATAATCATTGCCCAAGGCGCAGTTTGTATATAATTATAACCAAGACTTGTTAAATATCCTAATTCAGGTAGATTTGCTGCAGGCAAAAATCCTATAAATGCTAAGGCTGATATTGTTAACATTATTGTGCCCAAATCTAAAGATATTTGTACAAATACTGGAGGTAATGAATTAGGTAATATATGCTTAAACATTATCTTAAAATTACTTGTTCCTGAAGCTCTAGCAGCTTCAATAAATGTTAATTCCTTAGTTTCCAAAGTAACGCTTCTTGCATACCTTGCATAAAGGGGCCACCAAACAAGAATCAAAGCTATCATCATACTATTAAGTGTTCTGCCTAATACATAACCTATTGCTATAGCTAATACTAAATATGGTATACTAAAAACTATATCAGTTATTCTCATTAACACCTCATCAATCCAACCTCCAAAATATGTTGCTATTATTCCTATGATTAATCCTATAATCGCTCCTGGTATAACTATTTCTAATGATAACCAGAAATCAAGCCTTATTGATTTTATAACAGCCCTAAGTAAATCTACACCAGGATACGTCGTTCCAAACGGATGTTTCCATGAAGGCGGTAGTGGAATTGGATCTGCATAATTTGGAGTTAATGAATATGGATGCTTGAAAGGCAAAATTTGAGGGAAAAATTGTAAGATTAATGCATCAAAGAAATAAAAAAGAAAAATAACTAAACCAGCTACCGCTGCTTTATTTGAGAAAAATACTTGCAAAGAAAGCCTTAATTCTCTCCACCTATCTGGTTTTATTTCATTTTTATCTGTCATATCTTTTTTACTCATTTTCTCTTTCACACCTCAATACCTTATTCTTGGATCTATTTTAGCATAAATTATATCAAGCACAAGACTTGTTACAACTAAAATTATTCCAAATAATAAAGTACCGCCCATAATCCCTCCCATATCATTATTTATCATGGCATCTGTTAACCACATTCCAATACCTGGATAATCAAATACATCTTCTATTACAACTACTCCTCCTAATAAACCTGCGACTAGATATCCAAAATTAGTTATAACTGGTAATAAAGCGTTATTTTTTGCATAAAGATTTATAACCACTTTTTCTGGAACACCTTTAGCCCTTGCAAAATTTACAAAATCCTGATCTAGAGTTTCTAGCATAGTACCTCTCATTAATCTTACTAAGGCCGCCATTACTCCTAGAGCTAAAGTAAGAGAGGGCATAATTAAATGCAAGAAAGCATTTCCTGCAACAACCCAATCTTCATGTATTAATGCATCTATTAATAATATATGAGTTGGATATGATATACCATTTTTATACCATGGTAGTCCTGCAACAAGATACGGATTCACCGTNNGCAAATATAATTATTAAAACAATACCAATAAGATACCATGGCATAGCATAAAACGTTAAGCTTGCAACTCTTATTGTATTATCTGATGGTTTATCTCTATTTACTGCAGTATGTACTCCCAATGGAATTGAAATAAACCATATCAATATTGCAGCAAATATTGTAAGCATAAGAGTGTTAGGAAAGAATATTTCTATAGCTTGGGTCACAGGACCGCTAAATATGTTTGTGTTTGTTATACCCCAATTACCTTCAAAGATTTGAGCTAACCAATAAAAGTATTGTATATAAATTGGATCGTTAAAGTGGAATTTTTTATCTAATTCCGCAATTACCTGCTGTCTAGCTGAACCTGTTAATCTAGGACTTAAATACATAGCAAGTAATTTGTTTGTTCCTCCTATATGAATTAAAATAAAAACTATTAACGTTAACCCTAACAAAGTAGGTATAAATAATAATACCCTTCTTAAAGCGTATTGCCAAAGTTTTATAGCCCATCCCCCTTAAGAGTACACACTCTCCAGGCTTTATAAAAGAATACAGAAAGAAAAAAACATATCGTTTAGATTTAAAAAAATAGATTAGTATATGTATTTACCCTTTAACCCACCAATAGTATAGTGAGTCTGCTGCTCCTCCAATCATTGGATTTTCTTCGTAACTTATTTGATTGTTATATCCATGCATATATGGTTTGATTATCCAATATGAGTTTGGCATTTGAGTATATACATATAAATACAAGTTAATTGCTATTTGTTCTGCTTGTTTATAAAGTTTCGCAGCTTGTGTTGTATTATCTGCTAAAGCAGCATTATCTGCTTCTGTTATTAAGTTATTTAGTTCATTATATTCTTGGGATTCATTTTCATATAATTGAGCCAAGAATGTATTGCCTTGTGAAGCATAGTATTTACTTAGATTTGCAAAATATGATACAGTCCATCCATTTGGTGCAGGATAAGTCCCTCCAGTAAGATACATAGCATTAACAAAGTCGCTTGCTAATGGATAATCTGCTATCCATCCTAAATAATAAA
>DAXV01000021.1:5152-6644 GCA_002506595.1 Acidilobaceae archaeon UBA158 | reverse complement strand
AAAATATGAATTACCTTGAAGAG
Source organism: Acidilobaceae archaeon UBA158 (assembly GCA_002506595.1). Taxonomy (GTDB): domain Archaea; phylum Thermoproteota; class Thermoprotei_A; order Sulfolobales; family Acidilobaceae; genus Caldisphaera. Next base: position 6,621 of record DAXV01000021.1, on the reverse strand, counting down.
CCAAGTAATAGCTTTATTAAAGATGATAATGATGTAAAAGTTAAAGACCTTGAAAAAAAGATACCATTAATTGGAATTCCATGGGATTGGTCAACAGGTGGTAGACCTGGGGCTAGGTTTGCCCCTCAATCAATTAGGAGTGAATTATATGGTTTAAGGACAGATGCTTATGGTTTAAATGAAATCAGAATTGGATTCAATGATATGGGTAATGTAAAAATTGTTTCAGGCGATATAAATGAGACGTCAAAAAGGATAATTAATGTGTGTGACAATATATTTAATAAAAAAGATAGTTTACCATCAATATTTTTAGGAGGGGATCATTCAATAACAAAAAGCATATTGCTAAGCCTCTCAAAATTTTATAATAAAATTGGTTTGATAATATTTGATTCTCATTACGATTTAAGAGAAGTTAAAGAAGGGCTAACGAGCGGTTCTTGGCTTAATGAATTAATGAAGAGCAAAAAAGAGAAGTTTGATGTAATTCAAATAGGAATTTCTGATTATTCAAATGCAAGTTATATGAGAGAAATTGCAAGGTATTATGGTATAAAGGTATTCTATAGAGACCAGATACTTAATGATGTTAAGGAACTATATGAGGAAATAAGTAAATTAAAAGAAAACACAGAAGGGATTTATATGAGTATAGATATGGATCACTTAGATCAATCATTTGCTCCTGGAGTTAATAGTCCGGCAGCATTAGGCATGTATCCACATGAAACATTAAATATCATAAAGGAAATAACAAAAAATTCAAATATTTTAGGTATTGATGTAACAGAGGTTTCTCCTCCTTATGATATAAATAATATGACTAGCAGGTTAGCTGCTAAATTAATTTTATATAGCATAAATAGCTATTTGAATAATAAAAACAGTTAAAATTAAGCAATTAAATCAATAATCTTAAAAACAAAAGGCAAATGCCTAAAAATTGTTTATCAATAAGGATAATGCACAACATGTATAAATAGAATTATATATTCAATAAATTTTTTGTTATTTAATACAAAGAAAATAAAATCAAGCGTTATATCTAATCTTAAAAAATCGAAGCTTAAAATGCTTAAAAATGAATGAAGATGTAAATAAATTAAAAAGTTGTTTCATTAATATTGTTTAAAAACAAATTACTTTGTTATTATATCAAAAATATTCTAAAAATAAAGCCTTCATTATTTATAATAAATTTATTAAAGATCTTTTTATAAAAATATAAAATAAAAAATTTTATAAGGTTTTAAAAATCTTTAATAATTGATAGTGAACAACGTTGTCAGATACATTATCTAAAGAGGAAAAGTTAAGAATATTGAAGTCTATTGAAACAGATGAAGAGTTCAGATATTCTTTAATGGGAGCATTAGGATATAATGAAATGTTAAAAAGACTTGATAATCTTGAAAAAAATCAACAAATGATATTGGCAGAGATTAAGGAGTTGAGGGAAGGACAAA
>DAXV01000021.1:803-5057 GCA_002506595.1 Acidilobaceae archaeon UBA158 | reverse complement strand
TATGGGAAGAAGTTAAGGAGTTGAAAGCGACTCAAAACGAAATACTAAAAGATATTGCTAAACTTTGGCAAGAGGTTAATGAACTGAAGAAAGACGTTAGTGAGTTGAAGAAAGACGTTAGTGAGTTAAAAGAGACAACCAAGAATACTCAAAGGACACTAGAAAGATTAACGTTATCAGTAGAAGATGAAGCAAGAGAAGTTGTAGAGTTTAGATTAGAAAAAGAAATAGGAGAGAAAATTAGTTTGAATAGGATATTTGTTGATAACGAAGAAATAGATTTATATGGTGCATCTAATGAGTTATGCGTCATAGGAGAAGCAACTGTAAGATTAGGTACAAGTTTAATAGATGAGCTAGAGAGGAAAATAGAAAAAATAAAAGAAAAAAGACCAGATCTAATGAGAAAAAGAATAATAAAACTAATATATTTTGACGTGGCAACACCTGATTCAATCGAGTTAGCTAAGAAAAAAGGGATTTGGTTATTAACTATAAAAGCAGATATTACGCCTAGAATTATACATGAATAGTTAATAACTATTAACCATCATTTTTCCCTTTTACTTTCCTCTTTTCAAAAGATTGTGCTGCAATAAATAGTCGATTTCTTGTAAAGAATCCTTAGATTAAATGGATTCAAATCAATTAATCAATTCTACAAAGTAAACGAAGTTTAAATACAATTTTAATAATAGAAATAGAAATCTGCTTTTTTTAAGATTTATATTTTACCTTTAATGATATTTATATTTAATTGACAATCAGAATTAAATTTAAATTAAAATTTATTTCATAAAATAAAGGGGAAGAAATTGAAAAAATCTCTAATCATATTAATAACATCTTCTTCATTTTTTCTTAGCTATTTCTCTAGATTAGCATGGAGTATTGTTTCTACTTATTCTTCTCTTAAACCTAATACAATACAAGATAGCTTGATTTATTCTCTTTTCTTTATAGGTTACGTTATAGTCCAAATACCAGCTGGAATAGTTTCAGATAAGGTGAAACCTTCAACAATAGCGTTTATATCATTATTTGGTTTATCAATAACATCTTTTTTATCAGGCATTGCTAATTCTATTTTTATCGAATATATATCAAGCCTATTTATGGGGCTTTCTGCAGGTTGGATTTACCCTGTTACAATAAAAACTCTATCAATAACGTTTAAAAACAAAAACGAACAGGCCGTTGCAATAGGCTATTATAGTTTAGCGTGGCCATTATCAATAGTTTTAGCAGGTATTGTTTTACCTAGAATAAGCATAGAATTTGGTTGGAGATATTCTTATTACATGATTTCAATCTTATCATTAATCTTTTCAATTTCATATTTAATTTATCTAAGAGGTATTCCAAATGAAGGAACAAAAAGTAAATTTATCATTGTTAAAGACAAAAACGTTATAATAATTAGTTTAGCAGGTTTTTTATTTTTCCTTTCTTATTGGAGCATTACTTTATATGCATATAAATACTTCATTAGTTTAGGCATATCAAGCTATACATCAGGATATTTATATTCTTTGCTAGCATTAGCAGGTCTACCAGCTACAATTGTTGCTGGGTATATAATTAGAAAAATTGGTGTTAAGACTACTCTTGTTTTCTTTGAATTTGTTTATGGATTATTAACTATGCTATTAAGCGCATTTTTTAGACCTGATTTATTAGGTATAGTTGCTACTTTAATGGGCTTTGTAAGATTCGTTATCACTCCAGCTAATTCAACTGCTGTTTCATTTGTAGGAAAAGAAAAGGCAGGTAGCGTTACTGGATTTGCAAACTTCTTTTGGCAAAGTAGTGGTATTTTTTCTCCAATAATATCAGAATATATAATATTGAATCTAAATTATAAAGACCTATGGATATTTTCTGGTTTAATAATAATAGTTTCATCAATTTTATACTATATATTTTTAAAAATTTAAGATATTCTATTAAACTTCTTTAGCTTAAATTATAAATTTACTGCTTAATAAAAATATATCATCTGATTTATTGTTATTGATTTCTATGTTTTATGATTAAAAAGATTATTAAATATATAAAAATATTAAATTTACAATTAAACAAAATTTTATATATGCTTAATACATATTAAAATGGGTTTGGATTATGAATAAAGTTGATTTGCTAATAGTTAATATTGGTCAATTGGTTTATTTCAAAGAACCAATAAGAAAAGTTAATAATGATAACACTGTTATCTTAGAAAATGCAGGAATTGCAATAAATGATGGTAAAATCCTTGATATAGGAAAATCAGAATATATAAAAGAAAAATTTATGAGTGAAAATATTATAGATGCAGAAAACCTTCTAGTAACTCCAGGCCTTGTTGATATGCATACCCATGCACTTTTTGCTGGGAGTAGGGAAGATGAACTATATAAAAAATTAATTGGAATCAGTTATTCTCAAATATTAAAAGAAGGAGGAGGTATTTATAAGACTGTTAAATATACTAAAGGGGCAAGCTTTGATTATCTTAAAAATAGATTGGAAAAAACTTTAAAAATTGCTTTAATAAATGGGACAACATCAATAGAAGTAAAATCTGGTTATGGATTAGATTTGGAAAATGAAATTAAGATGCTTAATGTAATTAATAGCCTTAAAGATCAATATGATTTAATTCCAACTTTATTAGCTCATGTAATTCCAAAAGAATTTAATGGAGACTATGTTGATTACTTTGTTAATAAAATTATTCCAGAAACATCTAAATTAAAACTTGCTAAATATGTTGATGTATTTTGTGATGAAAATGCATTTAGTTTAGAGCAAACGAGAAAAATATTTAAACAAGCATTAAAATATGGTTTTAGGTTAAGATTACATGCAGACCAAATCAAATATATTGGCTGCTCTAAGCTGATAAATGAATTTCCCATAGATTCAATAGATCATTTAGAAAACTGTCCAGAAGAAAATTTAGAAGAAATTGCAAAAACCAATACTGTAATAGGCTTATTGCCTGCCAGTTCTATAAGCATGCTTGATAATAAGAAACCTAAAATTGATTTAGTAAAAGGAAAGGCATTATTTGCATTAGGAACAGATTATAGCGCAAATAGTGCAATGATTTCAATGCAAACTGCTATTGACTTAGCTATATATTATCTCAACTTTACCCCTATTGAGGCATTAGCCTTTTCTACCATAAATTCTGCCTATAGCTTAAGGCTTGAAAACAGAGGCACAATAAAAATTGGATATAATGCTGATTTAATATTATGGGATCTTGAAAATATAAATCAATTAGGATATTATTGGGGTTATAATAGGGCCAAAAAGATCATTTATAATGGAAAAGTTATAAATGCTCAAAGCATTTAATATTATGGAGAAAAATATGAAAAAATATTTAATAGTATTAATAATAATTATGTTTTCATTTTTAACTTTAAATTTAACTTTAAATATAGTAAAATCCACAAGTGTTGGGATAAATGACAATGGTACTATAATTACAAATAATGGATCTATTCAATATGGTTATTCAACAAATGGTTTACTTGGCATATTTACATTTTATAATGGATCCTTTTACTCTTATAAGCCTAGCTTTGTTAAAGGGTATAGCCTGCAATTAAATGCAAATGTTAACATATCTTTAAATACAACATTATGGATACAATCTATAGCTAGAGTTATACAAGAAAATAATTCATATAAAATTAATTTTTTAGACAATGTTTGGAATGTAACTAATGCAAACTCTTCAATTTCATTAATAAACGGAATGGGAAGCATTTATAATAACTACTATGCATATGAATTCCCAATAACATTAACATCAACAACCCCTTTTACAATAAAGTTATATGAATTTGTTTTTGAGAACTCAACTTACCCAAGATTTTTGATATATTTTGTTTTTGAGAACTCAACTTATAAAACAGGAAAGATTTTATTGGATAATATAACTGTTTATATTAAATCAAATAATCCAAGATTTTTGGTAGGATCAATGGGCGGTTTTGCTCCTGAAACTGTTAATAGTTTATATTATCCATTTGTTTTACAATTTGTCGTTTGTGGCTATTCTAAAGGGTCGCAGCTCTTCGTATATAAATGGAACTCAACAATGCAATTGTTCTATCTTTATAATAATTCTTGGTATTTTGTTCCATCTGCCTTTCAAGACAGCCCTAATTACTATGCAGGAAGCGTAACATTAGAAAGCGTAAACCAATTAGACGGAATAAATGAATATTATAAAAATAATATAATTTATCAAAA
>DAXV01000021.1:0-775 GCA_002506595.1 Acidilobaceae archaeon UBA158 | reverse complement strand
CAACAGCTATACTTTAATTTTTGTGCCTGAAACGTTATGGAATGTAACAATTAAAAACAATGTTAATAAACACATAATTGGAAATGAAAATAACATCACATTACCCCATGCAAATTATTTTATAAATGCAATATTATATGTTAGCAATAAACCCCTTTTAAGTTATTCAATTAATTTAAGTCATATAAGCGAAAGCTTTACATCAAATAGCTTATCATCAGAAATTCAAAGCCTTTTGTATTTAGGCATTATTGCATTTATTTTAATAATAATAGCAGCTATTATGAAAAAGATTAAAAAATACTTGTAAAATTTATGGATTTTTATAAATTTTTCAAAAATTAGTATATATTCTCTATGTAGAAAATGTTAAAAAATTTCTCTACATATAGATTAATATGGTGATGCACATGTCTGGGAAGGTATCTATATTTATGATATCTCCAACTGTAGAGAAGCTATTATCTCTAGCTGTAATTGTATCTGGAGCAGTAGCGGAAGGAATGGATGTATATGTTTTCTTAAGTTTCGCACAAGAGGCTTTTAAAAAAGGAATGCCAGAAAAATATGATAAAATTGGAAAAGATTATGAAGAATATAAGCAAATAGCTGTTAACTACATGATGGAAAAGAAAGTATCATGGTATGGAATGCTTAAAGATGCAAAAGCTTCTGGTAACGTTAGAATAGATGCATGCTCATTAGTTGCTGATATGTTAAAATTGAAGAAAGAAGATCTTGATCCAATAGTTGATAACATATCTGGAGTGGGAAC
>DAXV01000010.1:9594-12242 GCA_002506595.1 Acidilobaceae archaeon UBA158 | reverse complement strand
GAAGCCTGTTGAAAGAAAATATTAATTTTTTTATTAAAAGCATTCTTTAATTTTAAAATATTTTATTGTCTTCTTGGGAGATATTTGTATATAGATAATGCAACATCTCTTCTTGAAGAGCTTTTAACCCAAACTTTTCCAGTACCTTTAATGTTTACGAAAAATAAACCTTCATCACCAAATAGCATTGTTTTTAAGTTTCCTACTCTTGTGATCCCATAGTTTAGCCCTTCTTCAAATGCTAATAGGTGTGCTGCTTCAACTTGCAATTCCTGATTATTTAAATATAATTCATTTACTTGACCAACAGCATGTAGGAATACAGATCCATTTCCTTCAAGTCTTGCTAAAAATATGCCTTCACCTCCAAATAGTCCTGCAGTCAGGCTACCAAGCTTTGCATCATATTTAATAGTATTTTCGCTTGCTAAAAATGATGTATGCTCTACAAGCAATCCTTTGTTTTCTAGATTAATTTTGACAACTTTACCAGCAAGTGGAGAAGATAAAGCGATTTTGCCAGGGCCTATAGCTTCTATTAAGAAAAACGTTGTCCCTGTTAATTCTCTTTTTAATGCTGATAAAAACCCTCCAGCCATTTTAGCATTTAATGTAACACTTCTTTCCTTATATATGATATGACTACCATCAACATATATTTCTTCATTAGGTTCTAAATCTATTAAAAGATATTGAAATTCACTTCCAACAAATTCATATTTCATACGAAAGACCTAGTGATTAATGTAATTTTTAGCTATTTAAATATATTTGAAATTAAAATTTTATCCACCTTTAACCGGTGGTAATAATGATATAAAATCTCCATCATTTATTTTAACTTTATTTAGATATTTTATATTTCTTCCGTTAATTAGTAATAAAATATTACCTTGCTCAACATCGTTTTTAATGTCAATCTTAAAGTTCTCTTTTATTATATCAATTATTTTTTCTAAATCAATATAATCTGAATCTATTTCTATTGTAGCTCTACTCGATTTTATTAATTGAGAATAAACTCCGCCAAATAATATATTTATTTTCATATTAACCCCATATTTAATAGTTTTTAAAACTAAAGTATTTAAATGTAGGTTTATGATAAGATAAGTTATTAGATCTAATTTAAAATATTTTAGAATAAATCTATAGAAAAGTTTATCTAATCTAAATTTTTTTGTAATAATGTGATACAAATGGAAAAAATAGTGCTTTCAACGATAAAACTAAATGATGATATGATTTCTTTGCTAAACTCAAAAGGAATAAATGTAATAATGCCAAAAGAGAATATTGCAAACAAAGATTGGATTAAAGAAAACATAGAAAATGCAACATCTATGTTATTAACATTCATTAGATTTGATAAAGAATTAATTGATATGGCAAAGAATTTAAAATTAATAGTTGCTACTAGCAGTGGATATGATCATATAGACGTTGAATATGCAGAAAAGAAAGGTATATGTGTTGCTAATCAACCAGAGGCAATAGCTCATTCAGTAGCAGAGCATGCTGTCGGAATGACCATATCTCTGTCTAAAAGAATAATACAGGGTGATAGATACGTTTGGAATAAAGAATGGGAAGGATTCCCAGGGTTCTTAACAGGTAATCTTTTAAAAGACAAAAATATAGGTATAGTCGGTATGGGAAGAATAGGAGTTTTAATATCATCTTATTTGAGGAGTTTCAAGATTAGGAAAATTCTTTATTTTTCAAGAAAGAGAAAGTATGAAATAGAAATATTATTAAAAGCTGAGCCTGCAAGTTTAGAGAGAATATTTAAAGAAGCTGATATAATATACTTAACTTTGCCTTATAGTAAAGAAACTCAAAACATAGTTAATTTAGATTTGCTAATGAGCATGAAAAAAGGTAGCATTTTAATAAGTCTTGGTAGAGGAAAAGTATTAAAAACAAGTGATTTAATTGCTCTCCTCAATAATAGAAAAGATGTAATGCTAGGTCTTGATGTTTTTGAAGAAGAGCCATTACCTAAAGATTCTCCATTGCTTGATGATAAATTCAAAGATCAGCTCTTGCTAACTCCTCATATGTCAGGACCAAGCAAAGAAACAAGCCAAATAACAATACATATGGCGTTAAAACAACTGATTCATTATTATGAAAAAGGAACAGTTTGGAATCCTGTAACTAATTCGTGTAAAGAAAGTCATGATATAGAAAATTATTGGGAATTTTTATATTGAATTTCTTTATCATATACGAGGTTTTTCATAATATTATAATGTAATTTCATGTTTTTCAAATATTAAATATTATTAATATATAAAATAGTTATAAACATTGATTTAAATTCATTTTTGATATATTGGTTAATAGGTGATAGAGATGGAGAATGAAACAATTAAAACTATATTAAATCACAGGTCAATTAGAAAGTTTAAGCCTGATGTAAATATTCCTGATGAAGATATGAAACTAATTATGGAATCTGCCCAAAGAGCTCCAACAGATGCTTCATTACATTTATGGTCTGCAATAAGGGTTACAGATAGAGAAAAAAGGAAGGAGATATCTGAATTAATAAAACAGAAACATGTATACGATGCTCAAGAATTTTTTGTTTTTATAGCAGACTTATATAGAAATACAAAGTTAATGGAATACTTAAAAATGGA
>DAXV01000010.1:7254-9539 GCA_002506595.1 Acidilobaceae archaeon UBA158 | reverse complement strand
GTTGCAGCAGAGTCTTTAGGTTACGGTATTTGCTTTATTGGCGGAGTGCAGGACAAATCTGCAAAAATTATAGAAATTTTAAACCTTCCAGAAAGAACATATCCATTATTTGGTTTGGTTATTGGAGTTCCTGATGAATTNNCCAATAAATTATTTAATACATGAAAATAAGTATAAAGATTATACAGCGAAAGATTTTGACTTCTTAATAAGTTACATGAGCGATATTGGAAAAAATGGTTTTCAAGGACTTCTCGCTAAATATATGAGCGATAAAGGAAAATTCAGTTTAAGGAATGAAGAATTTCTGAATTTAGTGAAAAAATTGGGTTTTAATTTAGAATCTAATTCTAAATAAAATAAATGTTAAAAATATAAATTTGGAGTATATTTAATATAATTGGGGTTAAATTAGTTGCAAAACTATAAACAAATTTCAACAAATAATTTAAGCGAAGTTATTGGCCCAATTGAAAAAGGAAAAGTTATATTAATAGCTGGTAATCCTGGAGCAGGCAAGACTATTATGGCTTCAAAAATTTCGTTAGATGAAATAGTTAAAAATGATGGCTCAGTTCTATATTTAAACTTAAGCGAAGTTAAAAATGAGTATTTTAAAAACATGAAAAGTTTAGGCGTTGATTTTGAAAAATTGGAGAATGAGAAAAAATTTTATTTTATGGAGGGAATAACATTAGTTAACAAAGATTCCATATATGAATTGTTAAATCAAATATTATCTTATTCAGATAAATATAAAGTTAGTATGGTTGTTATAGATAGCATAACACCAATATTTCAAGCATTTGGAAATAAAGTAGAGGTAAGAGAACTTATCCATAATTTCTTTTATAGGCTTTCAAAATTAAGCAATAGGACATTGATTTTAACTGAAGAAATACCATATGGTGAAGAAAAATTTGGATATGGCGTAGAAGAGTTTATAGTCGACATAATAATTCAATTAAAAACATTGAATGTAAAGGGTAGAATTGTTAGGTTAATGGAAATAAAGAAATTTAGAGGGTCAAACGTATCTATTAGTGATATTCCTTTTAGAATCAAAACAGGAAATTTAGTTTCCATTTTATATTTTAAAAATTATAATCAAACAGCTCCTAGTAATTTATATACAATCGCTATCGGTAATACAGGTTTAAATTTTTATAAAGGATCACAAAATCTAATTATGTTAGATCCTAAGATTGATAGAGAAGGATTAACAATATTTGGCTTTTATGGAGCAAAATTAGGAACCCCGTATTTGCAAAGTGGATATGAAAAAACAATTATAAGGGTTTTATCTAATGATATGGATGAATTTAAAAACAAATTAGATGAATGTATAAATTCTTTACCATTTGAAAGAAGTGCAATTGAAAACATAAGAAAAAGTAATTATGTTCTTGGCATGGATCTGCATTCTATGTCATTAAATGATTATTTTGACGAATTAATTGAACAAGAAGAAAAGATAAAACCATCAATAGTAATTGACTTAACTTTAGATTTAGCATATAATTTAATTGGAGATGAGCAGCTTTTTAAAATGCTTCAATTAGGCCTAATAAATAAAAGATTGACAAATGGTATAACTGGATTTTATATTGTTAATGGAAAATATAAAAATATATATGATTTTCCATTAATATCAATATATGATAATGTTGCATACGTAATGAGAACCAAAACTAATAGAATTTTATTTAAACCAGTAAAGATGAAATTTAGACTCTTTACATCAGAGAGTTTCATTATAGATAAAGAAATGATTGGCAAATGTAATTTATAGTATTACAGTATATTCTTTAGATGATATTCTTTAGATGTCTGACTTCCTCCTTGCCCCGAAAGGGCTAGGGTTCCCTTAGGTCGTTTCATTGGTTTGTGGTTTACAGCATTCACTTTCATCACTTCATAGCTAGTAGAATTTTCCAATCTCGCTCCATTTATCACNNCAGTAGTTAATGGTTGAATCTTCTTCGCATTATTCATAAATCTCACCAAGAGACTTCACTCATGGTTCATAGGGACTTGGAGATATGTAATTACATTAATGCTGGATCTCTTAAACAATTATATGCCCATTNNATTTTAGTTTTTAATTATTTAAGCATTCATAGCTTTAAAATTCCTCCTAGGGCGAGGTTTGCCTTCATTTGCCATCGAGATATAATAAATTTTTATTATATTTAAAAAGATAATAAAATTAATTGAACGATTAATATCAATAATTGGAACCAAAGGATTATGTTAGAATTAATACTTAGTGTTTTTAAAAAATA
>DAXV01000010.1:0-7232 GCA_002506595.1 Acidilobaceae archaeon UBA158 | reverse complement strand
TTAATATATTATTAATTATGATAAAGGAATATATTATTTATTTAAATTATCAATTGCTTTCTATTTTTATAAAAATATATTTTTTATAAAATATATAGCAATTAAAATATCTTAATATTTAAAATATATCAAAACTTTATAATCTTGTTAGATACTAACATTAAGGGATATTTATGAGATTTGTAGATATGCATGAAGATTTTGGTTATTCTGCCTCCTTAGGAAAGGATTTGATTAATGGAAATTACCAATCAGATTTGACCAAGCTCAGAAATTTGGGAGATCCGTTAATTTTTTCTGTTGTTTTTCCTGCTATGGAGTCCTTAATCGGTTATTCAAGTATGTACTTTCAGTCTCTATTAAATCAAGTTAAAATTTACTATAAATTAGAAAAAGAAGGTATGATAAAAATTATAAGGAGGAAGGAAGATCTAAACAAAGAAGGAGTAAAGTTTCTCATTAGCCTAGAAGGTACAGATGTGCTAAATGATCCTTATGATATACTTTTGTTAAAAGAACTTAATTTTAAGTCTATAGGTTTGACTTGGAATTATGATACAAAATTTGCAGCATCTTGTGTATCAAAAAAAGATTATGGCTTAACTGGTCAAGGAGAAGAATTGGTAAAATTGGCTAATGAATTAGGTTTAATAATAGATTTGGCTCATGCATCAAAACAAACAGTTCTAGACGTTACTGAAATTACAAAGAAACCAGTTATAATTTCGCACACGGCATATAGAAAAATGAAAGATCATCCAAGAAACGTGGATGATGATGAAATAGAAGCAGTTATAAGAACTGGAGGAATAATAGGAGTTATGGCATGGTACAAGGTATTGCCAGATCCTACATTTGAAAGTTATCTCAGAGTTATTAATGAGCTAGGTGAAACCTTCGGATGGGATTATATAGGTATTGGTACTGATTTTTTGGGAATTGATGAAACAATTAAGGGTTTTGAATCGATATCTCTAATAAATAAATTAAGTGATTATCTAGGAGATAATGCTGATAAGGTATTATGGAAAAATGCATATAGAGTAATAAATGAAAACCTAAAAGATTAATTCAAGCCTAGTAAACTCTTTACTTTAAAATAGAATTTATAATAAAATTTTATACAGAAAATAGATTAATTAGTAATTTAGATAAAAATAATTTAATAGGACAATTTTATGGATATATATTGAATTAAGGTGTCAAAAAGTTGGGGGAAGAAAAAATAGGAGTAAGCGAAAGTGAATATTATGTTTTAAAGACTTTAAGCGATAAAAAAATAAAAGAATTTAATCTAGATGATGGAGAAAGAATACTTAACATAGATAAAAGCAAATTAGCAAGTATATTGAGATTGTTAGAATCGAAAAAATTATTAAAAATAGTTGAAAATAATAAAAAAATTTTTAAATTATCAGAAAAAGGCAAGAAAGCATTAGAAGAAGGATTGCCAGAAGAAAAATTAATTAAATTCTTTAAAGAAAATAAATCTGTTGATATTAGCTTTATTAAAAATAAGTTAGGAGAGGAAGCAAACATTGCTATAGGCCAAGCAAAAAAGCTGAAAATAATAGATTTAAATGAAGGTAAAATAATATTAAAAATAGATTATAATGAGGCAATAAAAAAAATTAATGAAATAGTAGAAGCACTTAAAAATATGAGTTTTGATAAAAACTTGGAAAAAGAATTCATTTCAAGGGGTCTTATAAGTGAAGACTATGTTAAGGAAATTAAGGTAATAGTTAAAGAAGATGCAATAAATAGAGTGGAAATATTAACATCAAAATTGGATCATGAATTATTAGCAAAGGGTTTATGGAGGAACTTAAAATTAAGAGAATATGATATTAGATCTGAACCCCCAACTATATATCCAGCTAGGAAGCATTTCTTTGTTGAATTTATAGAGGAATTAAAAGATATAATGAAGGAATTAGGATTTAAAGAAGCGCAAGGCCCATTAGTAGAAATAGAGCTTTTCAATTTTGATATGCTATTTCAACCTCAAGATCATCCGGCTCGAGAGATTCATGATACTCTCTGGATTAAGGATCCAACGAATGCTAATTTAAATAATATGAAAGAAATTGTAGAGAGGGTATCGAGAATACATGAGCTTGGATGGAAGTATAAATTTAATCCTGATATATCATCGAGATATGTTTTAAGAAGTCAAACAACATCTGTATCTGCCAGGTTATTGTTAAATAAACCTATACCTCCGGTAAGATTCTTTACAATAGGTAAAGTATATAGAAGTGATGTAATTGATGCATCTCATTTACCGGAATTCCATCAATTAGATGGAATAATGGGTGATTATGATTATAATTTTAGGGATTTGTTAGGTTTTTTGAAGGAGTTTGGGGATAGACTAGGGATAGAAATAAAGTTTAAACCAGGATATTTCCCATTTACTGAACCCAGCGTTGAAGGCTATGCGAAAATAAACGATAAGTGGATTGAGTTATTCGGCGCAGGATTATTTAGGCCTGAAGTATTGGAAATGGCAGGCATCGATTATAAAGTTGGCGCATGGGGAATGGGGGTTGAAAGATTAATTATGGCAAGATTAGGTTTAAGCGATATAAGATTATTATATGAGACAAACTATGATTTTCTGAGATCCTTTAAGGTAAGGTGAAAATATGCCTGTTTTGAAATTCAATCCAAATAGGATTTTGAGCTTAACAGGATTGAATATGGATTCGTTAAGGGAGGCTTTGTTTTCATTAAAATGTGAATCCAACATAAACGAGCAAAATCAGCTTGAAGTGGAAATTAATCCAGATAGACCAGATATGTATATAGGAGAAGGTATTGCTAGAGCAGTAAAAGGGTTAAGTAATAAGGAGAAAGGATTTAAAGATTATTACATTGAAAACACTAATTTTGAATTAATAAATGAAGAACCTGCTTCTAGACCAATAATTTCTGCAGCAATATTATATAATGTAAATTTGGATAACGAATTTTTACCTGAACTTATTCAATTTCAAGAAAAATTGCATGAAGGAATTGGTAGGAAAAGGAAAAAGGTTGCAATAGGAATTCATGACCTAAGAAAAATTCCTTCTAATAAGCTTGTTTATAAAGATGCTCCTATATCTGCTAAAATGATTCCTCTAAATTCAAATGATTATAAAACGATAGAGGAAGTATTGAAGGAAACAGAGCAAGGCATTAAATATGGAAACATAAGTCTTTTAAATAATAAGCATCCTGCGATTATTTCTTCAAATGATATAATATCATTGCCTCCAGTTATAAATTCCAATATAACAAGGTTGGATGAGAAAACTAAAGATCTTTTCATAGATGTCACTGGAACTGATTTTTACTATGTTAACAAAACATTAGATATAATAGTTTCTAATCTAGCTGAAAGAGACAATGTTAAGATAGGAAAAGTTAAGATTATTAACAAAAATGATATAAAAATTACTCCTTTAATGTCAAAGGAAGAAGTAATTGTTACTAAGGATTATGTAAATAATATTTTAGGAGAAAAATTAAGTATAAATGAGATAGCTGATCATCTACTAAGGATGAGATATAATGTTGAGATAGACGAGGAAAAATTAAAAGTTATTATTCCTCCATTTAGAGCAGATATAATTAGAGATATTGATCTTGTTGAAGATATAGCTATGTCCATAGGTTACAATAATATTATACCAAATAGACCTAAAATTATGCTTAAGGGGTCATTAATGGATCTAACGATTCTAAAGAGAAAAATAAGAGACATTATGATAGGCTTAGGATTCACTGAAATACAATCCTTAACCTTGGTTAGCTTAAAAACTCTACAAGATTTAGGAGAACAAAATTATATAGAAGTCTTAAATCCAGTTACAACAGATTTCAATTCTTTGAGGCCTAGTTTATTTATTTCTATAATTCAGGCTATGAAAAATAATGTTAAATCTAGTAAGCCTATTAAGATATTTGAAATAGGAAAAATTGTTGAAAAGCAAAATAATGTTCCAATAGATAAAGAAAAAATAGGCATAGCTATAATGGATGAAAGCTTATCCTATGAAAATATACAATCAGTTGTTTATGCTTTATTAAAACTCCTTGGTATTGATTTTAAAATAGCCGATTCATCAAACAAATATCTAATTAAAGGAAGATCTGCAGATGTTATTGTAAAAGATAAAATAATTGGATCTTTTGGAGAAGTCAGTCCATACATATTAGAGAAATTTAATTTAGAATATCCAATTGTTTTTGCAGAGTTAGAATTAGGGTGAAGCAATTGGAAATACAAGATTTAAAACCAAATTATACAATTCCAATAAAAAGGGTTGGTTTTAGGGGTTTATGGAAAAGAGTTTATATTGAATCTCCTCTTGGTATTATGCCAATTGACCTAGAAATTAACGCATATGTTGAAATACCTGAAGATAAAAAAGGTGCGCATTTATCTAGAAATGTTGAGGCATTACCTGAAGATATGGAATTCCCTACTAAGGCAAAAAGCATAGAATATTATTTAGAAAAAATTCATAATACTTTGTTAAGATTACATTCATATGCTAAAACAGCAAGGGTAGAGGCTAAAACAAAATATGGGGTAGAAATTAAATTTAATGATTTATCAGAAATGGAACCGGTAGAGGTATTGATTAGTGTCGATGGTGATCTAAATCATAAAAGATGGTCAATAACTGTTGGATTATACGGAATGACTACTTGTCCAAGCGCACAATCAACTATTTCATCTGTTATTAATTCTAATACATTATCTCCTAGCCATAGTCAAAAGGTATTGCTTTATGGAACAATAGAAACTGAAGAAAATTATATGATAAGAATAGAAGATATGGCAAGATGTTTATCAAATGCGTTTTCTGCCCCAGCATTTACATTGCTTAAAAGGATGCAAGAAGCTAATTTAGTTATAAGCGCTCATAAGAATCCAAAGTTTGTTGAAGATGTTGTAAGAGATGCAATTAGAGGTTTGAGATGCTTATCAGAATCACTACCAGAAAACACGATAATAAAAGCTGAAGCAATTAGTCTTGAAAGCATACATCCTCATAATGTCTACGCATATTCTGAGGGGAATAAAGGCAGCTTACCTGCTTTAGACTGTAAAAAATTATGTAATAATTTATAAATATAGACTTTTATTTGTGCTTTTTATATAATTATTTGAGATTGGGAATATGAGAATTGGATTTTTAAGTAATGGAAAAATTGCAGCACTTTATGATTCAAATTTTTATTTAAAGTCTATTTATTATCCATATCTGGGACAACAATATAATCAATCATTAAATGGAATGTTTCGTGTTGGCATTTGGAAAGACGGAAGCTTTGAATGGCTCGAATCTTGGGATAAAACAATAAGTATGGAAGGATTAAGTGTAAACGTAAAGGCAATAAAAGATAAGACAACTATTGAAATTAAAGATGTTATATCTATGTCTTATCCTGCTATAATTAGAAAAGTTAAAATAAATGGTGATGGCCTATATAGGGTTATTTTTTATAATGATTTTAGATTAAATGGCAACGATGTAGGAGACACAGCTCTTTACGATCCTTTAACTGATTCAATCATACATTATAAACAAAATACATGGTTTATTATTTCTTCTTCACAGCAATTGTATGAATATACTATAGGTAGAAGAGATCAAGGTACGGTAATAAACGATTGTAATGATGGTATCTTGTCAAAAAATCCGATATCTCAAGGATCTGTTGATTCAGCAATATCAATAGCATCTAAAGATTTTTATTTATATATTATTGCAGGAAATAATTATAATGATGTATCTAAGAAATTAAATATAATTAAAAATGAAGCTAGCAGACATATGGAAAGGGATATAAGGTATTGGAAAGATGTATCAGATGGATTTGATAATAAGTTGGTGAAACAAAGTATAGCTGTAATTATAGGTCACATAGGTAAAAGTGGGGAAATTCCAGCTTCATTGGATACAAGCATATTAAAGTTTAATTTAGATACATATGCTTACATATGGCCTAGAGATGCTTCCTTAACAGCACTATCATTAGATCTTGCTGGGTATTCATCTTTTACAAATAAATATTATGACTTATTATTTAATAAATTATTTACTGAAGAAGGTTATTTATATCAAAAGTATAATGCAGATGGAACTTATGGAAGCACATGGCATCCATGGACTTCTAAAACTAAAAATTCACTTAATATACAAGAAGATGAAACTTCAACATCTTTATATACATATTATATTCATTTCATAAAGACAAAGGATTACGATTCGTTAAGAGATTATTATGAAACTATAGAAAAAGCAGCGAACTTTCTATCCGAATTCATAGATGAGAAATTGAAATTACCTTTAATGTCTTATGATTTATGGGAAGAAAAATTAGGTGTCCACACATATACAATTTCATCTGTAATAGCAGGGTTAAAGTCTGCATCATTACTTGCTAAGTATTTAGGAGATTGGAATAATGAAGAAAAATGGGGAAGAATTTATAAGGATATGACTAAATCATTAAAAGAGCATATGTTTGATAAAGAAAGGAAAGTATATTATAAAAGTATAATAATAGATAATGGGAATATTATAGGATATGATAAAACTGTAGATTCAAGCATAATGGGAATAACAATATTTGATGTTTTAGATCCAAACGATGATACTGTTGTTTCAAGTATTAATAAAATAAAAGAAGCTTTATGGGTTAATACAACTGGCGGTTTAGCTAGGTATGAAAATGATTATTATCAAAGATTGCAAGGAAATTATGATAATATACCTGGAAATCCTTGGATTGTTACTACAATGTGGTTAGCTCAATATTATATTAAAACGAATAAATTAGAAGAAGCAAGAAAACTAATTAAATGGGTTGAAGGATTTTCAACGCCTACAGGTTTATTACCGGAACAAATAAGTCCTTTTGACGGTTCTCCAGTTTCAGTAACACCTTTGCTATGGAGTCATGCAGAGCTTCTAAAGACTTATGTTTATTTAATGAATAGCTAAATAACATAATATATAAAATAGATTTAATTTTTGTATTAAATTATTAATGTAGTTTGTATTGTTGTAATAAATTATTGTTAACCCCCCGGTTAACAATGGATAATTATTTAAAATATTTACATAGTTTTAATTAAAAAAAGGATTTTGCATTTTTTATTTGACAAAATAAAGGCAAGTCTCATCCCTTCTAGGGGTAAGGTTTTAAAGGTCTGAATGCTTAAA
>DAXV01000022.1:37840-52769 GCA_002506595.1 Acidilobaceae archaeon UBA158 | reverse complement strand
TAAAGGTATATTTGGAGTAACAACAATTTTCCTCAAATTAGATCCTGATGTACCAATAATTAAGCCATTTTGATATATTTCATAATAAATTAAATAATTTCCTGGATATTTATAATTTAATATCGCATAATTATTTGTAGTATTTACTATAGAGCCATTACCTGTAAATATTAAAGCGTATTCATTTGCATTATTTTTAAAATTTGGCAAAAATACTGTTAAATTTTGCCCGGCAATAACGATTAGAGAAGTAGGAGAAATAGGTTTAAGAGATTCCAGTTTAATTGAGTTAATTTTGCTATGATGTGAAGGAATAAAATAATAACTTAACGAAAAAATAATAAGAATAACTAACGTAATTGTAAGAATTTTATATGCCTTAATTCCCCGAATTCTATTATATGAGTTCATCTTATTTATGCATCGCCGATAGTTTTATAGCATTAAAAGGAATTTAAACTTTTATTAGATTTTAATTTATTTTCTGAAAATCAAAATACAGATTTAAGGTCTTCCTCAAGGAATTCCTTATTTTCATTCATATTGCTCCATTCAGATACTATATCAATATCTCCTCCTGACTTTTTACTATTGCAAAGCTCTATTTTAACTAAAGCAGGTAATTTAGCCATACTACCAATTATTATGGCTTCTCCTGGATTTAAACCAGGTAATAATTCAGCCAAATCTTGACTTAACTCTTCGCTTGCGTCTTGAACGTATTCTATATCTTGAGGTTCAACTATTTTTAAGATTATTTTATTATTTGTTTGACTTAATACATCAGAATTTACATTCTTTGGTCTTTGGCTTACTAAAATTAATCCAACTCCAAATTTCCTGCCTTCTCTAGCAATTCTAGAAGCCCAATAAGATGTTAGAGTATTTCTCTTGCTTGGTATAAGTATGTGAGCTTCCTCTATGACAGTAAATACTGGGACTGGATATCCATTAGATCTTGTTTTCTTCCATAATTTCCTTTCTTGTAGTAATCTTCTTAGAAAATGACTTACAACAGCATCTGCACCTATTTCATCAAATTCACTTAAATCAAATATTGTAAGCTTTCCAGGTTCAATAATATCTTTTAGTTCTAAAGGTGCGTTTGGATCCAATACTTCATCATACATAGCTTTTATATCATCAAGCTTATTAAGCACTCCATCAACTTCTCTTTTATTTTTAGCTAATTCTCTTTCTGCTTGAGCATTTTCATAAAATTTATCCATAAAATTGGCAACGTTTATTTTATTATTATTAAAATCCTTTATTGTTGCAGACCAAGCATGTCTTAATATTCTTTCTTGATTTATTGCATTTTCTGGCAATCTGGATAAGTCTTTTATTTCTTCAAAAGACAGCTTTACTGGATTAATAACTGGTTTTCTTATATTTGCTTTATCTCCCAATCCAAGATCTCCATATTCTCCATGCATATCAAACAAAACAATTGTCCCATTTAATTCTTTTATTATATTTCTTGATAATATACAAACTGTATTGCTTTTCCCTCCACCTGTAACAGCTAGAATTGCTAAATGTCTTTGCAACTTATTTATATTTATTTTATAATCAACATCTACAGTTGAAAGTTTTCCTATTTTAATCCATCCTTTATCATTTGGCGAAAATATGTTTTCCAAATCTTCTTTTTTCGCAGAGTAAACTATTGTCCCTGGTAAGGGTGGAACCTTAGGAGAATCTATAGATCCCTTTTCTAAAGCATCTAAATAACTTAACCACATAACACTTCCTTTTAAATAAGTTTCACTAAGCATTTCATTTTGGTTTATAGCACTTATTACCGAATTCACAGAATTAGGATCAGTAACGCTACTAGGCAATAATCTACTTCCAGATACCAGGCTTTCTAATATACCTAAAACGCAACCTCTAGACGTTTCTGTAACCAAATACATGCCTGCAGATAAATTAAGCTTGCTATCATGAGAAAATATTACAAGACTTCTAGTAGGACTACTTTCACCAACTATCCATCCTACAGATTCTTCTCCGCAACTCATTTTAATCCCCCTAAAATACTAACATACTTCTTTCTCTTAACTCCCCTTCAATGCCTGCTATTTTTATTAAAGCTTCCATATCATCTATTGTAATTGCAGCATTCTTATGAGCAAAAACTAGAGATGTAGGATAGCCTTGCTGTAATGGTACCAAAATTATTTTTGAAACAACCTGATTAATGAAATTTTCAACATCAGGAATTCCCTTACTTTGATCAAATAAAGCATCTACTTGCAAAATTGGAGCACCATATTGCAACCTTGCATAAAATCTTATCATACCCAATTTATTTTCATAAAAATCGTCTATTCCTCCTAATCTAGGAAACATTTTTTTCACATTTTCTCCTCCTATTATATTATATGCCCCCAAGTTTAAGCTTTCATCCCAATAGACATAACCTGGTTGCGATCTTACAATTTTTTTGATTATATGTACATCAGGTAAGTTTGAATTGCATAACCTAGTTGATCTGCTCGTCTTTGATATAAAAATTGGTAATGAATTGTTTTTAAATATTTTTTCTAATAATACTTTATATAAATATAATTTTTCTAATATTTCCATTGCTAAAAATACATCTATCATTGGTTTTAACTGATCTTTTTGTTCCATATCCATAAGGATTAATGGTATTAATGGGTGATATAATGACTCATTTAGTAAATCATCTATTTTATTAATTAGGTAACTCCCGTTTTTTAATTCATCATCAGCAACTTCCAACAATTCATCAAGTTCTTCCCCTGTTTTTATTGAAATGCCTGGTCTCCACCATGCAATTAATGGCGAAATGCTTCCATCAAAAAAGGCTATACCATTTTTAGGTACAGCATCTAATGATGATTTTGCCTCAATTATTTCCCTATATAATGAAACTCTTAATAATGAATATTTAGGTGGCAATAAAAGACCTACCAAAGCATTTTCTATTGGTTTAAGATTATTATTAAACGTTTTAGCCCATGATTTCACTGCATATAATGTAAAAGTATCAAACTCTGAAATCATATCTCCTCCATCTTCTGCAGAAACTTCGATATCATAATCAATTTTTTCAGGCAAGGGATTCCATTTTATATTACATTGAGTTTTGGGATTTTTCCTAATAATATCTAATATTGTATCTTTATTTTTTAATGTTGAATTTATTAAAGTAGAATCCATTTCAATCAGCCTCACACATAACTTTAGAAACACCATTTTCTTTTGATACATTACATATCTGATCAATGTTTTCCATTATATCGCTATGATGGGTTATTACCAATAATTGATAAACTGGTGGAGGCAAATTATCATTGCTTTCAGTTAATCTACTCAAGATTTCTATCAATGTTTTTCTCCTTTGTTCATCCAAGCTTTCTGTTGGCTCATCTAAAGCCAAAAATCCTATTTTTGCCTGTATTATTTTATTTAAAGCTATTATAAATGCCAACGCTATAACGCTTTGTTCTCCTCCGCTTAATACAGAAATAGGCCTTTCATTTCCATTTCTATCTATTACGTATACGCCTATATTTCCTTCCTCATTTTCCCTAATCTCTATTCTAGAATAGTCCAATCCAAATTTTGAAAATACATCATTCATTTCATTTTCAAGCGCTATTAAAGCGTTGTTGTATAAAGACCTCTGAACCTTATTAAATATGTTAATGGAAGCTAAACCGACAATTATCTTATTCTTTATCTCTTCTAAGGCTTTAATTTCATTTTCTAATTTACTTGCGTTATCTTCATTATTTTTCTTTTCTCCTTCAAGCCTACTAATATCCTTTAAAATATTTTGATATAAAACCTCTTTATTCTCTATCTCATCCTTTAGTTCATTTATTTTATCTTCAATATTTTTGAGTTCATTTATTTTATCTTCAATATTTTTGAGTTCAACCATGTTATCATTTAAATCATTTTTCATAGATATCAATTCTTCATTATTTTTCTTTAAGTCGTTTTTTATCTTTTCTAATCCCATATATTTAGCTTTTGCACTGCTTATTATTTCTCTTGCCTTTTTTATATTATTAGTTTTAGTTGTATCTAAAATTACTTTAAATAAATTTTTCAATTTATTACTCATTTCAGAATACTTCTCTTTTAATTCTTCATATTCATTTATCTTTTCATTAATTTTACTTAAATCAATTTTGCTTTTCTCAAGATTAATTTTTGAAGCTAAATATTGTTCATAATATTCATTAATACTATCAAGTTTATTAGATAATTCCTTTAATTTTTGTTCAAGCTCTTTCTTATTTGAATTCAACTCTTTTACTTTTTTATCCGATCCTTTCATTTCATCAGTTATTTGATCTTTAAAAATGATAATTTCTTGTAAAAGATTAGCCATTTTGTTTTGCTTATCATTTACTTCTTTCTGATTTTTATCTAATGCATTTTTTTCCTCTTTTAATTTGTTAAGTTCATTTGTATGGTTATTTATTTCATTAAGATAGTTATTTTTAAGATCTTCAATAGTTTTTCCCGATAATTTTGTATGACATACTGGGCATTCAACACTGTTTTTATCTTCCTTATTCAATACATTTAAATAATCCTTCATTCTTTTAATTTCAGTTTCTATTTTTATAATTTCTTCTTCTTTATCTTTGATTTTTTTATCCAAATCATCTTTTTCATTTTTTATTTGTTGAATTTCTTCATTAATCCGATTTATAAATTGATCTAAATCCTGCTCAACATTAATATTTATAAATTCTTTAAAGCTATTTCTTAGCTTGTTTATTTTATTAATTCTGTTTGTATATTCTTTATATAAATTATTATAATAATTCAAATCTATCTCAATTTTTTTCAATTTTTCATTTATTTCTTCCTTTTCTTTATTTAATTCATTGTATTTGTCTTCATATTCTTGATATTTTATCATTTGTTCATAGTTATTCTTTATAAATTCTAATTCATTTAATTTGCCTTCCAAATCCTTTAATTCAATTGATAAGCTATCATATTCGTTTAATGTATCATACAAATCTGCTATATTTTTTTGTTTTTCAATGTTTTCTATTTCTTTTTGCAAGTTTTCTATTTCTTTTTGCAAGTTTTCTATTTCTTTTTGCCTTTTACTTAAATATTTTAAAAGCTCTTCCTTTCTTGCCTTTAAAGTATTTAGTTCTAAAGCTTTGTCTTGATTTTCTTCTAATTGTTTTTTAAGGTTATTTATTAGGCTTTCTAATTCCTGTTTTTCGTTTTCTTTCTTTTTTATCTCAATTTTTATTTCATCTATTTTATTTTTAATTGATTCATATTCCTGTTTTTTATTTGTAATATTTTTATTTACTTCATCTAGATGTCTTTGTTTGATATTATAAATTAGACCAATACTTTGGTTTTCGGATTTAATATCAATTTTCTTTAAATTATCTTCAGCATCTTTATATGATTCTATGCCCAAAGCCCTTTCTATTAATTCCTTAAAATCTTTTTTGTTATCAGTCATTTTGCTAGCTATTTCATTTAATGTATTTTGCTTAACTATTATTGAACTTTGCAAAAAATCTGTAATTTCTGGAACTGATTGCATGTTAAGATAATGTTTTATTAATTTCTTATAATCTTCTTGTCTTGAGGCTTCAACCTTATTGTTTCTCTTTAAAGTAACTTCTGTTGTAAAGCTATCAATTCCTTTTTTTGTAAGATCAACCCTTAATTCTAAGATATCATTACCTTCAAGTTCCTTTAATTTAACCTTCACAACTGCTTTTTTTGCATTTGTATTTATTAAATATGCCCTATCCCTCCATGGCTTTAAAGTTAATGCAAAATATAATGCTTCTAAAATACTACTTTTTCCAGCACCATTTTCTCCAATAAATGCCAGACTACCAGATGAAAAATTGATTTTAGTATTTTTATGACTTAAAAAGTTTTCAATTTCCAATGAATCTAAAATGTAATAACCCATGTTATATCAACCTCTTTAATTCATCTAAGCTTTCTTTAGATAATTTATCAAATATTTCAATAACCTTTGACTCATCTCCTTCTAATGCCATATCTCTTAAATCGAGTAAGAGCTTTGCTGTATTATCGCTTAATTTCAGTTCATTAATAAGTATATTAAAAGGATCCAAGCTACCTCTATTTAATGCCTTTACATTATATGAACTTTCTTTCTTTTCTATGTTTCTCAATTCTGGAATTATGTGCACATTAAATTCATTTTCGATTTTTGTTATAGCTTGTATTATAGACCTTGAATACACATCTTTTGTTTTTTCTATATCTAAATAAATTATAGGCTCTTTGTTTTTATTTAAGATACCTTTCATTTTAACTTCAATTCCTGCTCTTAATTTATTTAAAATATCTTTTTCTTCTTCAATAGAAATTCTGGCAAACAAATTATCTCTTATATTTATTTTTAATTCTTGAATATCAGGTTCATCTCCAGATAAATCAACAAGAATTGGACCTCTTTCCTTATTTTTCATTTCGCTAATACTTAAAGGATATAATGAACCGGGATAGACAAAAAACTTATCTTTTTTATTTATTATCCTTTCATGTATGTGACCTAAGGCTATATAATTAGCATTTGGTAACTTCTGAACATCAGCTACTGCATCAAATATTAAATAAGGGTCTATTGAAAAATGAGCTACAAAAATTGTTTTATTATTGCTTGATTTTATTTCTTTATCATATATTTTTAACAACTTATCTGCAAGTGTTTTTCTCATATCTAAGTTTACTTTTTTATATGGATATACATATATATCAAGTTTGTTTAAACTTATTTTACTTTCTTTTACTACATTTAAAAACATTGTATTTTCATCTTCATTACTTTTAGATTCATATAAAGGAGCATAGACATTTGGTATGGCTGATGACAATACTTGCAATATTGTAGATTCTTTTCTTCCAGGAGTATCATGTTCTCCATGGGCTAAAATTATTGGTATACCAGAATTTGTTACTTCTTTAAATCTATTTATTACTATTTTTAAAGAATCGTTATCAGGTTTTGGTGAATCAAATAAATCCCCAGCTATTATTAAAGAATCTGGCTTTTCCCTTATCACCAAATCCATTGATTCGTTAAATGCATCAATTATATCATTATATATTATTTTTTCATTATGGGGTCTCGCTCCTACATGTAAATCAGACATGTGAACTATTTGCAATTTAATCTCCTTATTATTATTAGATAGTATTACCTAATAATATTTAATCCTACATCTCTCGTCTCTAAATAATTAATGATTTATGTTGAAATATTATGCATTTATCTTTAATATTTGCTTAAATTCTTTTGTTAAATCTCTGCTTAAAATCTCATTTTTATCATAAACTGATAAATCTATATCTTTGATTGAAATATTATGCTCATTTAAATCAAATACTATTTGTATATTAACTATCACATCCTTTGGAATATTATATTTTTCAACTAAAATTCCATATAAATTTTTATTTAAATCAGTTAATAGTTGATTAACAGCCTTAGAGTCTATTTTCTTTTCAGAATATAATTTACGAAAAGCTGCATTTGCAGCTCTTCTCAATTTTAAGGCATACCCACTCATCCTAACTGGACCTGTTTTTAATAAGATCTCCATAAATAATCACCCGATTTTCTATATCTAAATATATCTATATATAATAATAGTAGTAAAAAATTAAATATTTTTCACAACTTTCTCAATAAGTGTATATCAATTATTTATAAAAAATTAATCATAAAAAGCTAGAAGATTTTTAACTTATTTTTATGTTTAAAAATCTGAATAACTGGTGAAAAGATGAGAACAAAACAAAAATGGCTACTAGATATATTAGAAGTTATATTTGCTCCTTATAGCATATTATCCAGAATCCTGCCACAACTTATTGCAATAGCAGTTGTTATAATAATGACATCTGAAGTTTTCATATATTATCAGCATCTTGATATAATTTCAGCAGTTTATGCTTCTATAGGCCTCATAACAACTATCGGCTTATATATACCAAGTTTAAATGAAATGCCACCGTTAGAAAAAATATTTCTAACTATATTAGTTAGTTCATCAGTTGCAATCTATACAACTTTAATAACCGGTATAATTTTAACATTATCTAGAAGAACTGTGTGGATAGATGCAAGAGCTAGATGGAGAGCTGCACATATGAAAGATCATATAGTTATATTGGGTGATATGCCAGAACTCGCTGAAGAACTTGATAGAATGAAGGCAGATTATATAATGATTGTAAAAAGTGAAGAAACAGCAAGAAAAATATCATCTCCACGTGTTATAATTGGCAATCCGCTAAGCGAAATAGAATTGAAAAATTCTGGCATACAAGAAGCTTCTGTAGTATTAATAGTGTTAGATAACGATTTGGAAAATATGACAGCACTTTTAAGAACTAAACAATTAAATTCAAATGCTAGGATTGTTGTTGTAATTCATAATGAAAACCTAGCTGACGTCTTTAAAGCTGCCGGAGCCTATCAAGTTATAAGAATAAGGAGTTTTATTAGTAGGGCATTGGCTAGCCTAGCGTTATCAAATAATATTGGAGGAATACTTTTAGAATCCGTAGAAGGTAGTTCACATATACTTAAAAGACATGGTTATGCATTAGGATTCTTTTATGTAGAAAAAGGATCTAGATGTGATGGTATAAAAATATCTGATATTCCTAATGAACTATTACCTATTTTAATTCAAAAAGGAAGTAATTTTACTCCATATTTTTCTAAGGATACTAAACTTGAGGCAGGAGATGGTTTTGTAATTTTAGGAGATCCTTCTAAATTCGATATATTAAAGGAAATGTGTACTTCAAATAAATCTCATACCTAATATGATTACTCCGCCTTAAAAGGCGAAGTTTGCCTTTTCTTCTTATCATTAAGATTTGATAAATTTATTAGATATTTACCATTATAAATAATTCAATGCATTTTACATAAACGAATAAATGAAATGAATAAAGTAATTTTTAAGATATACAAAAATTTTAATCTATGATAAACCAATGTTAGAAACTATCAAAATTTCTAAAAGATTTTCTAATATATAATTTCTAGTCTAATTTTTATAAGGGTAAATAAGTAATGATTAAAATATCTGATAGCTTAAGAGAAAAATAAATAACCAAAAAGTTCAATTTTTTATAAAAAGTAAATAAAATTACTAGAATAACATTCTATAATCCACATATTTTTACCCCATGTAGATGTGAAATGACACATATCGCTGCTATTGCAATAATGTAATATAAATTGCCTCTTGCGAAACTGATAATGACCTTAACTTTTGTTGCTCTAAAAAATTAGTAAATAATTTTGTTAAGACATATTTATTAATTTTATTGCATATTTTGCTAAATGGGTGTTAAAGTGGGATTAGAAAATATTAAAGGAAACACTTTTTTATATAAAGGAAGTCCAGCAACATTATTTTATAAAGATGAAGAAAGTAATGTATACATAATAGACCCTGGTCAAGGATCTAAAAGGGTTAAAGAGCTAAAATCAATGCTAAATAAATTAAATCCCAAAAAAACTATAGCGCTGATTACACATTATCATAGTGACCATATAGCAGTTCTCGGAGAGGGATTTTCTGTAGATGAAATAGCTGTTTCTGAAACAGATGCACCAGCAGTTAGAGATCCAAGTCTTAGAGCTCTTCTTACATTTGGATATCTATTAAACTATGAAGATGATATTTTACCATTTAAAGCAAAGGCAATAAATCCAACAATATTAATAAATACAAATCAAACAAACTTTGGTCCATTGCAATTAATTCAATTGCCTGGTCATACTCAAGGCCAATTAGGAATAATAACGCCAGATGGCGTTTTATATACAGCTGATTCATTATTTGGAGATAAAGTACTATCTAAATATGGAATACCTTATCATCAATATCCATGTAAATCTGTTGAAAGTCTTAAATTAATTTTAAATTTGTTACCAAAAGTTGAAGTTATTGTACCTTCGCATGGACCTGTAGTAAAAAGCTCTGAGGCCTCTCAACTAATAGAAAGTAATATTAAGAAAATTACTGAAATTGAGGAAGAAATTGAAGAATTATTAAAGGAACCCATGTGTTTATCATCAATAACGCAGAAATTAACATCTATATATAAAAGTGAAGAGCCGAGCATTGGTGTATATTTACTCGCAGAAAACACAATAAGAGGCTACATTTCTTGTTTAAGGCAACAAGGTATAATAGAGGCAATTAATGATAATAATATAAAATGGAAAATCACAAAATAATTATTTATTTTTAATTTTAAAAACTGCTATTCTGTAATCAAAAGAAGGATCATCGTCTTTTATATCAATAATATCTGAAGATAAGCCATATTCTTCAAATACATATTTTAAATCCTCTATCCAATCATATAATCCACATGTTTCACAAAATGTACCTTCAATTTTAACATAAACTAAGTTATCCTCATTTTTTATAACTTTTGCTATTGCTTCTGGTGCCCTGTATTTATTATATTTTATTATAGCTTTTCTTATCTTATTTGAATCATCATTGTTCATAGTATCTCATATTAATATATTTTAACAAGATTTATAAATTTAAATATAATTAAGTCAAAGCTATATGATTAATCAAATAAATAAAATCATCTTTAATTTTAATTTCTATAATCAATAAAAATAATTGAGTGAAAAAAAATGAGCGTAGCAGAATCAATGATGAGCTTGATTTCAAAAAGCGTCAAATATGTTCATCCAGAGATAACTATGAAATTAGGCCATTTAATTTTTTCTATTCCATTACCAGAAGGGAAATGTGAGCAAAAATATGAAATAGGTTCAGCTAAGGTTTGTGGAAAAGTTGGTATTGCAGCTGGATTAGATAAAAATGGAAAATATGCTAAATTCTTATCTCATTTTAATCCAGGATTTATTGTAATAGGCTCGACTACTCCAAAGAAAAGAATTGGAAACAAACCTCCAAGAGTTGCTAGAATTATGCCTTATTCAATGGTTAATGCTATGGGATTAAATAATGATGGTTTGCCTATAGTATTATCTAGAATCTCAAAGATAAATTATCCAATTTTTATAAGTGTCGCAGGATTTAATCTTTTCGAAATAGAAGAACAAATAATTTATTTAAATAAATATTCTAGCGAAAACATACAGGGAATAGAAATTAATTTATCAAGTCCAACATATAAAGGTAAATGGAAAGATATTATTCCTACATTAACATCATCTAAAAAACAGATTTTCATTAAAATAGGCCCTGGATTTAATATAAATGAATATGTAAAAATTGCCAGTAAAGAAGGCTTTGGCTTAGTCTTATCAAATACCTTACCAATAGAAGACAATAGAATAAGCGTAAAAAGAGGAGGCTTAAGCGGAATTTTACTATACAAGCTTTCAAAAGTAATGGTTAAAAAAGCTAGAGAATTAGCCGGAAACGAAATACCGATTATTGGCGTTGGTGGGATTATGAGTTGTAAGCAACTTAATGAAATATTACAATACGCTAATGCAGCGGAAATTTATACTGCAATTTTATATTTAGGTCCTGGAATTATAAATAGCCTAAATGTAAAATGCAATAATCAAATAAAAAATATTTATTGAAATATTTTGAAATCTAATATTCTAAATTTATACCCCTTTCGCTCCTCCTCCTAAAGCAGCTAAACCTCTTATGAAATATCTACCTAAGAAGATAAACACTACTAAAGGTACAATTGAACCTACAACACCTGCTGCAAATGACCTATTATATATAATTGCATATCCTCCAGCATATTGCCTTACAGCAATAGATAAAAGCATTAGATGAGGATTAGAAATCAATAATATAGGAATGAAGAAATTGTTCCATATTTGTAAAAATGTAAATATAAATGTTGATAAAAATCCTGGAACTAATAATGGCATCATTACCTTCCAAAATACTTTCCAATCACTAGCGCCATCTATTTTTGCTGCTTCTAGCAAATAATTAGGAATCGATGGCATAAAAATTGACATTAATAACGCTGACATTGGTATGTAAAACATTAAATATGCTATTATAACTCCATAATATGTATTATAAATATGTAATGATGAAACTATTTGAATTAAAGGAACTGTTGTTGTTTCTACAGGCAAATAAGTGGCTAAAGATATAATAGCAAATCCTATTGTGCTTAAAACAAAATGTCTATTCATAATTATATAGAAGAAATATGCACCCATGGCTCCTAAAAATGTTGCTAAAGCTGCTACTGGCACAGCAATTAATATCTCTCTCAACAAAGGATACTCCAATCCAATTAATCCATAGATACCGCCAAATCCTTTCCAGACAAAATAATATGCATCTCCGCTTGGTTTTGATGGTGGAAGTAAAGCAGGTGTTGCTGCTGCTGCGATATTTGATTTTAATCCTCCTACAAATAATGCATAAAGTGGCATTAACCATAATATTATTAGTATTGCAGCTATTATTTGCAAAATTGCATACTTTATAACTCTTACATAATACCTTTCATGCTTATAACTATTTTTCATGTTTTCATTCTTAACCATAATTCATCACCTTCTGAAAACCCATTTCATCAATCCTAATATTGCGAATGGCAATATAACCGCCGCTGCAATAAGTGTTACTATTACAGCCATAGCCGCAGATGCTGAGAAATATTCTGATATAAATAAATTATAAACATACATAACGTAAGTCATCAGAGTGGGCGAAGTCGCCGATCCTCCAAGCACAAATGGTATTGTAAATATCCTAAATGAGAATAAAAATAGTAAAGCAGTAGAAATAATGAAACCATTCATCGAATTAGGAATTAATATTCTAAACAATATTTTTAAATCGCTTGCGTGGTCTATTCTAGCTGCTTCTATAATTGATTTATCAATATTCATAAAAGAAGCCAAGTAAAATAATGCGGCTAACCCGGTATAAGCCCATACCTCTATCATAATCATTGAAACTAATGACATATTTGATGTTCCTAGCCAATAAGGAGCAGGTAAATGCATTAATTTTAATAGCCAATCAATTCCAATAGTTGGATTTAATAACCATTCCCATATCAACGCGCTAGTTGATGAGGCTATTGCCAATGGATATATAAATATTGATAGATAAATTGAACGCTGTACATTATTTGGTATAAAATAAAGCAATCCCGCGAAAAGTAATCCTAAAACATTACCTACTGCGACTAACCCAACAGTAAATACTAATGTATGCATTGTTGATATTTTAAAGAAATATTGTGAAAAAAGATATTGATATGTAGCTAAGCCGACAAATTTTGGTTTATGAACTAAAATTGATGAATTCTGAAATGATAACCATATATTCCATACAATAGTGAATAGCAGTAATCCTGAAAAGAATAGCGTTGGTATAACCATCAAATATGCTTGTTTTTTCATAATTACCCCTCTGTAATCTTTATCGTATTAAAACGTTAATAAATATATCCATAACATTTTGAATACAAAAATTAAAAAATAGATTAAGGTGAATATAAAAAAATTAGATTACCAGGTATAGGTTGGGCATGTATAATTCGA
Source organism: Acidilobaceae archaeon UBA158 (assembly GCA_002506595.1). Taxonomy (GTDB): domain Archaea; phylum Thermoproteota; class Thermoprotei_A; order Sulfolobales; family Acidilobaceae; genus Caldisphaera. Next base: position 39,199 of record DAXV01000022.1, on the reverse strand, counting down.
CATATATGTATATGTTGTTGGGTTAACCCATGGAGGTAGATAATTAGCAAAGGGTTCTCCTTTCATACCTAAGAATCCAAATCCGTTTTCTGCTGCAGTTTGCCATTCTTCACATTGTTGATGCATAATAGATGCAAACTGTGAATTAAACGTTGGTATATAGGCTGTTCCACCTTCTTGAAGAGCTAATGTTTGTGATATCATTGATGAGAATGTATCTGTAAACAATGATTCATCGCTTGGATCTATTGTGAATGCAGCTGGATCATTTACTGATAAGTTCTTTAATGACACATAATCATACCATTGAGCTGTTGTTGGATAGAAATCTGTACCATTACTCCATAATTCAACTCCTTTGCCACTTGATGTCCATATCTCCATTCCATTATATGAATCCCAGAACTTAGCAAATGTGATTGCTGCTTGCATATATGGGTTATAAACTGATGGTACTGCCATAGAGTCTATGTTAATTGCATAGTTACCCCATGTTCCTGGGAACGGCTGTTCCATTAATGTAATATTAGTCCAATTTGTATATGGAGCTACTGGCGCATATGCATTAACATGATACCATATATGCGCATATTCTGTAACCCAGTTACCATTTGCCTGGAAGAATGCTTGTCCATTTATAATATCAGCTAATCCTGACGACCAAGTACCTGTTTGCCAACCAGAATAGTCATATTTTGTTAATAATAAGAAGTCATAATCTGTTTGGTTAATCAATGCCTGTATATTTGGATCACTTAGATTTATAACTCCATACATAATTTCGTTATATATTTTAGCACCTCCAGCAGGGCCATATTCTTCCGAGGCCAATCCTAATAGTATATCTTCCCATAGGTTTAATTGATCCCATCCGCCATCTCCGCCTGGGACTACCCATATATTTGTTACACCTTTTGATGCTAAGTATTCAGTGTCATTTATTAATTGTTGAACTGTCATTATTGGATATGATATATTATATTTTCTTAATAATTGTGGATTATAGTAAAGTAAGACGCCTCTATGAACTTCTAAAGGTAATGAGAACATTGTTCCATTAAACATACCTGCCAATAAGCCTTCTCTTACAGCTAATTTAAATAATCCATTTTGTTGAGCTATTGGGGTGAAGTTTACAAAATCTTTGCCTAATTGAGGCATTACCTCAACATATGACCACATAACAGGTGAATAGTGAGCTTGGAATGAATTAGGTGGTTTTTGTGCCTGTATCATACCCAATATGACGAATTGTGCTACAGTTCCACCTGCACCTGGAACTGAGGTATAAGATACCTTATAATATGGATATTCCAAGGAGAAGTTTCCGGCTATCCATTGTAATCCTGGAGGATCTTC
>DAXV01000022.1:12013-37823 GCA_002506595.1 Acidilobaceae archaeon UBA158 | reverse complement strand
GTGATTGGTGTTACTGTAGAAGTTGTGGTTGTAGTAGTTGTTGTAGTTGTGATTGTGGTTGTTGTAATTACAGGTTTCCTAGTTGCATAATAAGCAGCTACACTTCCAGCAATTATTATCACAATTACAACAATTATTATACCATATAATGCACCTTTACTCAAGCCCTTCTTCTTGTCTTTCATAAGGAATACACCGCCTCATACTATTTCTGCTTTAATTATTTTACTATTGAAGTTTATATACTATTATGTTTATATAAAATGTTTGAAACATTAAATTAACAAATATTTAATTTATATAAATTTTCTCTTTCTAAGTTAATGAAAGAAATTGGTACTTTAATAAATAGACTTAAAAATAACATAATGAAATTAGATTATAAAAAGGAAAACTTTTAACCACGGCCTCCTAAAAAATTAATTGCCCAGAAGGGCGTAAATAAATAGTGTGAGGAATGTAATCTTGAGTGAAGGTAATCGTAAGGTATCGGACCTCCGTGAGGGGGAAGATAATGTCTCTATTAAGGTAAGGGTTTTAAGTGTTGATGAGCCAAAAGTTATCCATACAAAAAGAGGAGATAGAACAATAAGTGAAGCTATAGTTGGAGATGAAAGCGGCAGAATAAAATTAACCATGTGGGGAAATCAGGCTGGAAAAATAAATGAGGGAGATGCAATAGAACTAAAAGGTGCTTGGACAACAAGTTTTAAAGGAGATGTTCAATTAAATATAGGATCACGTGGTGAAATAAATAAAATAGATGAAAAATCGCTTCCTAAGCCTGAAGAAATACCAGAAAACACGCCAAAGGCTTCTGAATCAAGTTCAAGAAGCTATGGAAAATCTAGAGGAGGTTATAGAAGAGGAGGTTATGGAGGAAGTTATAGAAAGAATAGAGGAAATTATTCTTCCTCTTTTGGAAGTTCTGATGAGGGAGAAGAAAGTAACGATAGTGAAGATGAAGAGTAGTTTTTAAATTTTTATTTTAACTTCATTAGTAGTTTTTAAATTTTTATTATTTATTTTTATTATAATTAATTTGTAGATAAACAAATCTGTTTCATTATTAAATACATGTTTATTAATTATAATGTAAACTTTTTAATCTTTAGATATCTAATCGTTGTTGAAAAGGTGAATGGTGATGCGCCTTTGTGGAGACTAAAAATTTAATCCCACTTAACATAGGACTTGTTAATATATCTAATCTTAAACAACATGAATATGCTCTTCAAAATCATATAGAAGAGCTAAAGCAAAAAATTATAAAGCAAAAAATTATAAAGAAGCCAATAATTGCCGATATAAATACTGGCACAATAATAGATGGGGCCCATAGAACAAGAGCTTTAGAATCATTAAATATAAAATATATTCCTGCTATATTAATAGATTATCTTAATTACAGTGAAATATATGTTGATAAATGGATTAGAGTTTATTATATTGACAATCAAAAAGAAATAATATCAGATTTGAAGTCTATATTTTGTTTTAATAACATAGAGCATAATCATAAAAGCATAAAAATTAAATTATGTGATGATAATAAAATAGATGCATATATGCTAATTAACAAATTTGAAAATGAATATAAAGAACAAATAAAAGAGATTAGCTTTTCAAAGCCTACTTCCCAAATTAAGAAGGATGGGATCATAATTGATCCACCAAAATTGGATAAAAACGATGTAATAAATGTAGCATTAAAACAAATGCTTTTACCTCCAAGATCAACTAGACATATTTCATTATTGAAAAAAATTTATATTAATTTTTCTTTGAAAAATTTATATTAAATAGCAAAGCAAAGATACTTTAAACTCTCTTTTTTAATTAATAACAGTGGTGAATACAATGAATGCTTCAGTGCCAAAATATTTAGTTAGAGATGTAATGAGAACCCCTACAATAAATGTATTGCCTACCAAAACAGTTAATGAAATAGCAAGGATTATGATTGATAGAGACGTTGGATCTGTATTAGTAGTAGATGAAGAAGGAAATCTATTGGGAATAATTACAAAAACTGATATTGTAAGAGAAGTAGTTTCTAAAGGTTTATCTTCATTTAATGTTAACGCAAGCCAAATTATGACTAAAAACCCATATTATGCATTTGATGATGTACCATTAGAAGAGGCAGCAAGTTTAATGGGAAGCAAAGGCGTTGGCCACTTACCTATTTTAGATTCAAAAACCTTAAAGCCGATAGGGATGATCTCTAAGAGAGATATATTAAAATTAGCTCCATATTATATTGATTTAGTATATCAATTAAAGGCTAAAAAGATAAAATAAACTATTTTATTATTTAAATATAAGAGCTCAGATAAAAATATTTTATCTAAGGAGATAAAGATGCCAAAATATATTGTTGATGCCATGCTTGGCACATTAACAAGGTGGCTAAGGATATTGGGTTATGATGTCATCTATTCAAGAGACTACAGCGATGGACAAATAATAAAAATTGCTATAAAAACAAATAGAATGATAATAACAAAAGATAGAGGATTATATTATAAGGCCAAGAAACTTAACTTAGAATCGTATTTAATTGAATCAACAGATATTGCTAAAATATTATCTGAATTGTATTCTAAAAAGATAATAGAATTAGAATTAGACCCAGCAAAAAGCAGATGTCCTCAATGTAATGGAAAGTTGATTAAAATAACTGATAAGAATTTAATAAGAAATAAGGTTCCCCCTGGAGCCTTAAAGACTTATAATACATTTTATCTATGCAAGAAATGTGGTCAAGTATATTGGGAAGGTGGTCATTGGAAAAATATAAGAAGAATAATTGATGAAGCAAAAATTTACTCAGTCAATTTATCTAATAAACAAATTTGAAGGAAACTGATTAACANNATTAAATTATTAATTATTTTCTATATTAATTAATAAAATTGATTTTAAAATTATATAAATTTATCTATAACATCTATTTTAAGCATTATTCATAAATCTTCTGCTTAAAGATTATAAGATATGCATCTAAATTTTAATATCAAATTTGTATTTATATTTATTTGTGTGAAGAATGCTTAGCATATACCAATATGGCTTAATTGCAATAATAATAGTTTCATTATCATTATTATTATCAAGGAGATTAAGACATGATATTATAGGAATTGCAACAATGATAGTTTTAATTATAGCTGGTTATTTAACACCTCAAGAAGCGCTACAAAATTTCAGTTCTATAACTGTTATCATGCTTATTTCATTAATGATCATAGCAGGCACATTAGCTGATTCTGGTTTATTAGAAGTTATGGGTAATTATATAACATCAAAGATTAAATACGAAAAAGTTTTATTATTATTGCTTTTATCTTTAACTGTTATAGCATCTGGATTTGTAAGTGATGTAGCATTAGTCTTAGCCTTTATTCCACTTATTTATTCAGTTTCATTAAGGCTTAAGAAACCCGTTTCAAGATATTTGTTACCTCTAGCATATGCCGCAATTTTAGGAGGTCCGACTACCTTAATTGGAACATCATCAAATGTTATATTAGCAAATGCTTGGTTTAATAAATTTGGTTATAATCTAAATTTGTTTGAATTTGCAAAAATAAATCTAATTGCATCATTTATAAGCATAATTATACTTGTATTTGTTATAACACATTTTCTAGGAAGAAAAATTAAAGAAGTTTCCTCATTAAAGGAAATAACAGTTCAGAGTTATGTAATAGAGGCGCAAATAACAGGCAATAGCGATTTTATAGGAAAGAGTCCTAAAGATGTGGAAAAGTCCCTTGGCGTAAAAGTTTTGAGAGTTATTTCTCCATGGAAATTCATTGGCCCAGTTAGAAAGTTAAAGGAAGGGGATATTTTATTATTAAGGATAACTCCAGCCCAACTTCCTTTAATTTTATCATCTAAAGGATTAAAAATTTCTGAAAAGGAAAAAGAAGAAAAAGAAATGTTCTTTGAATTACTGGTAACAGGATCATCAAAATTAAAAGGCAGGAAAATAAAGGAATTAGATCTGGAATCATATAATTCCTATGTAATAGGAGTTGCATCAGCCAATTACATAACAAGAATTAATGATTATATATTGAGACCAGGTGATATTTTATTAATTCAAGGAGAGGAATCAAACGTTGCAAAACTTGCTGAATATTATGATCTATTACCTATTCATGGCCAGGGATTAAAGGCTTTTGATAAAAGAAAAGCCATATTTTCAATAACAGGTTTAAGCATTGCAATAATTCTTAGCTTCTTTAATTTTAATTTAGCCTTATCATTTCTTATAGGTGCACTGATTTCTACATTTAGTGGATTTTCTACGGTAAGGAAAATGTATGAATATGTCGAATGGCCCTTAATAGTATTTATTGGCTCTTATTTATCTTTAGGAGAAGTTATTATAAATAGTGGTATTTCATCTATAGTAGGAGGATTAATTCATAGTTCTCTTCTAATCTTGTTTTTATTAGCAATAATTCTTAGCAATACGGTTGGTTATGTAACAGCTGCTATAATACTTGCGCCAATAGCATTATCATTTCCCAATCCATTAATAGCTGTTACAGTTCTAGCTATGGGGGCTTCATCTCCGTTTTTGACTCCATTTGCTCATCAAGCTAATCTTATAGCATATGGTACAGCAGGCTATAAAAATAAAGACTTCTTATTAGCTGGAATATTAATAATTGTAATAAAGTTTTTCGTAACGTTTTATTTACTAGGATTGCTTAAATTATAGCTTTTAGTTCTTCTAGAATTTTTTATTATATAATCTTCTAATACTTCTACTCCAATTCCAGGCTTTTCTGGCGCAGTAATTGTACCATCTTTATTAAGCGTCCAAGGAGGTTCTACAATATCTTTTTCATAGTATTTATCTGATGCACTTATATCATTGGGATATTTTACTCCAGGCAATGTTGCAGCTGAAACAAGATGACCCCTTCCAATACCTGTTTCAAGCATTCCTCCTATCCAAACAGGTCTATTTGCTGTTTTATACCAGAAATCATGAATTTTTAATACCTCATTAAACCCTCCAACCCTTCCAGGTTTTATATTTATTATCATTGCTGAATTTAATTGATATGCTTTCCTTGCATCGTTTACATCTTCTATGCTTTCATCTAAGCATATAGGTGTTTTTATATGCCTTGCCAATTCTGCATGATCAACTAAGTCCTTCCAATGCAATGGCTGTTCTATCATTAGCAAATTGTATTTATCTATTTTCTTAAATATCTCGATATCGCTCAATTTATATGCTGAATTTGCATCTACTTGTAAAGGCAAGTCTTCTCCAAATTCTTTTCTTAATCTAATAACTGGCTCTATATCATAACCTGGCTTTATCTTTATCTTAATTCTTTTATATCCTTTTTCTAAAAAATATGATACCTTTTTAACCAATTCATCTGTTGTTTTTTGTATTCCTATACTTACCCCGCTAGAAATATTTCTATTTACTCCGTTCAACAATTTCCATAAAGGCTTCCCTTCTATTTTAGCTTTTAAATCCCATAATGCCATTTCAAAACCTGCCTTTGCCATATTATGGCCTCTAATATTGGAAACCATTTCATTAAATTTTTCTATATCAATTTCTTTTTCTTCCATAACCTTTGGTATAATAAAATCATTTAATATATGCCAAGCAGTTTCCCATGTCTCATAGCTATACCAAGGTCCTTCTCCAGCAACGGATTCAGCCCAACCAGATTCTCCTCCTTTTTCTTCTAATCTGATTAATAATGCTGGTCTTTCAATTGTTTTTCCAAAGCTTGTTTCAAAATCTTCCTTTAATTTAACCCACAATTCAAAAATATCTATTTTTCTTAACTCCACAAATTATCTCCCTCCAATAAATTGTTTAAAGTAGTTTTAATTAATACAACATATCCTTTATTTTTATTTTTAGTATAGCCTATTGCTATATATCCATTACTTAAATAAAACTTATAGGCTTCTCTTGTATATAATCTCCACATTTGTGCAATTTCCTTATTTATTTCCTTTATAAATGATATTTCTTTTGGTATGGAAATTAAGATTATCTTACTATTTAATTTAAATTCTTTCTTTATTGGTGTTTCCACATTAAATTTTTCTCCGTCTTTTCCTTTTACTTCCCTTGTTTCATTATTTATAGCCAAATAAGCCCCCTTTTCAATTAATTCATCAAATGATGGTGTTTTAATCTTACCTTCTAATTTATTAGAAACATATTTACTTGTTATATACCATTCAGCCTCAAACCTATCAGTTTCCAACCCCTCATTTATTGAATCCTTTATGTTACCATAATAATTTTCCTTATAAATCCTTCCTATAGCACCCAATTTTTCCAAATTGAAATTCAAATTTAATGATTGCAAAGGATCGAAAGTCCATTTAATAAGATTAATGCCTATATTTAATACCTCTTCCCTTTGCTTTATTTTTAGCTTATATCCAATATTTTTATATTTATATTCATTTAATACACCTGTCATATGGCTATAAAAATATTGTTTTTCATTACATCCAACAACCCAGCCCATATTAAAACCTATCATATTTCCCTTATCAAATGCTCCTAAAATGATACCTCCATTTTCTGCAAGGGCCTTTAATATATGTACAGGCGTTGCCTCTCTATAATCAGGCATTCCCCAGGCAGACTTTTCAATTTCTATAACATTTTCTAAATCTTTTGCATCTTTTATTTTTTTAATTATTATATCTTCCAAAATCCCTCCCAATAATTTTGCCATAAATAAAAATTTTAAGCTTTAATTTAACAGATCAATACAAAGTTTTTTATAAAATCTTTAGCTAAAAAAGTAGGAGAGAAAAATGAAATACAGAGTCTTTGGAAAAACAAAAATAAAGATTAGCGAAGTAGGTTTAGGTTTTTGGCAAATAGGTTCTACGTCATGGAAAGGGGATGTAAATAAAGCTAAAGAAATAGTCAAGCAGGCATTAGATTCTGGGATCAATTTTTTTGATACTGCTGAAGTATATGGTAATGGAAAAAGCGAAAGATCATTAGGAAATGCAATAAAAGAATTTAATGCTATAGATTCAACTTTTATTGCAACAAAAGTTGGCGGATTTAGACCCTTTGAATATTTTATAGAAAAAGGCATTAAAAGATCAATCAAAAATTTAGGATTTAAACCAAACCTATTGCAACTTCATTGGCCCCCTCCAATATGGATACCATTATGTTCAACTATAAGAGGGTTAGAAAGAATGATTGATAAAGGATATGTGGATTTTATAGGTGTTTCCAATTTTTCAGGAAAATTATTAAATGAGGCTTTGAGTTGTACATCAAAACATGAAATAGTATCAAACCAAATAGAATATAATCTTGCTTATAGGGTACCTGAAATTGATATATTTCCAGTAGCAAAGAAAGAAAGTGTTGAAATAATTGCATATAGCCCTTTAGCAAAAGGAGCATTAGCAGGAGCTTTAAATCCTAGTTCTTTAGCCCAAAAATCCGATAAAAAGTTTAACATAATTAAAAACGATAATGAATTGATATCTGCATTAAATAAAATTTCACAAAAAAAGAGCTATACATGGTCTCAAATAACTCTAAAATGGATAATAAGTAATAATGCTTTGCCTATACCAGGGACAAGAAATAAAAACAGAGTAATAGAATATGCAGGCTCATCTGAAATTGAATTAGATAAAGATGATTTGTCGTTGCTTAATAGCGCTTCAAATAAATATGTTAATATGTGGGGAAGTAAATATAGCAATTTAAATTCTATAAGATATATCCCTTGTGGATTGCAATACCTTGGCATAAAAATAGCAGGTGGAGCTTAATTTTTTATTTATTTTCAAGTATTAATCCGGTGTTACCAGGCAAGACTGCTAAAGTTCTCTAAAATCATATTTGTAATATAGAGTTGAGGGATAAAAAATGATAGGAGATGTAGTTAAAAAATTCTTTGCAAGAGGTCAATACAAAGAGACTGGTCTATCTCAAGAAGAAAGCATCAATTATGATGAAATACTTGCCCAATTAGGCTTAGTTAAAATGGAATTAGATAGAATAAAGACAACAATTATAAACGAAATACAAAACTATTATGAAAAAATGATTAGCTCAAAGAAATTAAACAATACAGAAGACATGGAAATGAGCGCAGCTGAAATAGTTTTAAAAAAGAGAGTATTGAAGGCTGTATTGGCTTATGGTAACATGATAGAGTTGACTATAAGAAGAATACAAGATACGAGAAGCTTAGAGTCCATAGTTAAAGTATTAACACCATTAAGATATGCCATGAGTGCCATGGATGAATACTTAACAGGCTTCGCGCCTGAAGCAGTTACTTCATTGAGCAATGTATTAGAAGAAACTGAAAATGTAATAAGAAAGACTGGACTCATAACAAATTCAATACCTCAAGGAAGAAGCATATCTGAATTAGTTCCAGAGGCAAGCGAATTAATAACAAATGCTATAGCAAAGGCCCAAAAAGAAGCAGAACAACTTTCACCAAAGGTTCCAGAAACATTTGATCCAGAAATAATAGAAAGAAAGGTGTTTGAATATATAAAGGATAAAAATGGTGTATTAAGCTTAAGAAAAGCATCAGAGGATTTAGGTATACCTTTAAATGTAATTAGAGAAACATTATATAGATTAGAGGCAAGGGGAGTAATTAAAGTAGATCTTCCTAACCAATCAACTTAGAATAGCCTTTCACCCTTTATACTTATTTTATTTAAATAACAAAAAGAGGTTAGACTATGTCAGAAACAAACCCAGTTGCAATCTTGGAACAAACAGCAAGAAGAAAAATGCATGAAGCGCTAGATGCTGAGAGAAATAAAGATTACGAAACAGCTATAGACAAATATAAAAGAGCTATAGAAGCTCTTGAGGAAATCGTTAGAAATTATCCTGAGCATCCTATGTCAAAAATTTATAGAAAGACTATAAATGAGTTGAATTTAAGGTTAAAATATTTAGAAAATAAGGCTATCCAACCTATTGGGGAAACTGTTTCTGATGAGGTAAGGGTGGAAATCAAAGGAGATATAAATGATAGCTTACCTGATTTCGTTTTAAAAGAAAAACCAAGTATAACATTTGATGACATAGCAGGTTTGGATGAGGCTAAAAGAGCAATAAAGGAAGCAATTATATATCCAATAAAAAGGCCTGATTTATTCCCATTAGGATGGCCAAGAGGAATACTTCTTTATGGTCCTCCAGGAACTGGAAAAACAATGCTAGCTGCAGCGGTTGCAAACGAAATTAATGGAGAATTCATATATTTAGATGCAGCTAATATAATGAGCAAATGGCTGGGCGAAGGAGAAAAGAATGTAAAAAAGGTATTTGATTATGCAAGGAATAAATCAAAAAATGGCGTACCTGTTATTGTGTTTATAGATGAATTAGATGCATTATTAGGAGTACATACTAATGAAGTTGGAGGAGAAGTAAGGGTAAGGAATCAGTTTTTAAAAGAAATGGACGGCCTGCAAGATAAATCACAAACATTACATGTTTATGTAATAGGTGCAACAAATAAACCTTGGGCTCTTGATGAACCTTTCATAAGAAGGTTCCAAAAGAGAATATATGTTCCATTACCAAATAAAGAGGCAAGATTAAAACTGCTTTCCATGCTAACATCAAAGATAAAATTAGATGACAGCGTAAGCTTTGATAAGCTATCTGAGATGTTAGAAGGATATTCAGGCAGTGATATAAAAGATGTCGTCCAAGATGCATATATGATAGTTGTGAGAGAATATTTTGAATCTGATGGAAAAAGCGAAACAGTTAGACCAGTAAACATTAATGATTTTATTGAAGCAATAAAACAAAGGAGGCCTAGCGTTAATAAAGAAATGCTAAAGCTTTATGAGAGTTGGACTGAAAAGTTTAAGGCTATTTAAAAATCGTTGGATCTTTTCTCAAAGCTGCATCCCAAAACATTATTTCAAAGTTAACACTGTTTCTGAAGACATTCTTTATTTCATCGTTTAATTTTATATCATCGAGGGCATCAATTATAGCTTCTACCCTTTTTTCATAATCTTTCGAACCGTAAAAGCTTGCCCACAAATCATATATTTCATTCGGAGATCCTTTTACAAATTTTCCAACAAAACTATAGCCTATCATGCAAGGTGCCCAAGATGCAAGAAAATGATCCCAACTAACTGTAGAATAATAATACAAATGTCTTGTATATGCATAGTTTACCAAATTATATCCTGTATTTTCTATTATTGAATCATCTATATTTAGTTTTTCCGATATTTCTTTTTCTACTTCCAAACCTTTATCTCTTGTATTAAAAATTGCATTTAATATATTTGTAATTTTATTTAGAGGTGCTTTGCTCGATGCATTTAATAGAGATTTAAGCATTATATTAACATACTTTGAATCTTGAATCATATAATACTTAAAGTTATCTAAAGGCAATGTACCTTCTTTCATTTTAACAACAAATTCATGCCTAATATATTTATCCCATAATTCTTTCACGTCATCTCTTAATAAATCAAAATTCCTCATTTGAATCCCTATTACTACTAAGAATAGTAAAAATTTTATATTTTTACTATAACCAATATATTATAATAACTTTCTTCATTATTTTCATAAAATAAATTATATAATGGACCGGCCGGGATTTGAACCCGGGACCTCCGCCGTGCGAGGGCGGCATTCTTCCACTGAACTACCGGCCCTCATAAAAAAGAAAATCAATTAACCTATATTTACTTTATCTATCATCAAAATTTTCCCACTTTAAAGAAATCAATTATTTGTAATAAGGATTTTTATATAACTTTGCTAAATATATAGTTCTGGTGAATATATTGAATGGCTTAAGAAAAAAGATAAGTGTTATAACAGTTTTATTGATTATTTCATTAATATTAATCGGAATATCTTTTACTAATATCAGTAGAGCAGAAACAACTCCAATACTAAAACCATCATTTATAGCATATTCTTATTGGGGTACTAATGAATCTCAAATTTTAGCATATCCAGGGGCATCATTTTTGCCTTTAACTATAACAATTACATATCTAGGGCCTTATACGCTATATAACGTAACAATTAATTCAACAATTTCATATCCTTTAATATTATCAAAAGGAAGTCCAATACCTAGCTTATATATTCCAGTATTAAATCCAGGGACTACTTTAAAACTATTTGGATTGTTTAACGTTAGCAAAACTTCTCAAGATAAGGTATATAATGAAACGCTTAATATAAAATATACAATATTTAAAACTGTACCTCAATTAAACCAAACAATACCAATAACTCAATTTACTACGGTAAATTATTCAGTTCCTATTTTAGGCATTGTTGACTTAAAATTAGTTGGATTCAAAACTACTCCTTCAGTTATTTATGCAGGAGATACTGCAGCTATCTTAACTGTTTACTTAGTCAATCAAGGTAATGTTATTGCAAGTAATATTAGCGCATACCTTTATACTCCTTCCCAATTATCTCCATTATATTCAGGCTCTAATAAAATAAACATAGGCTACTTGCCAATAGGCAAACCAATAAACATATCATTCCCTCTTGAAATTCAAAATATAACTACTCCAGTATCATTAATAGAGCCTTATAAGACTGTACAAATACCTGCACCATTTAATACCACAGCCATTCTTGTTGTTAAGGGAAATAATATAAATGAATCTTTCGATATACCAATTGAAGTTAAGCCTTCAGCATATTTTGTTGCAACACAAATATATCATAATTCATTAACTCAAGGGGAATCAAATACATATATAACAATATCATTAATAAACTTAGGCGGTATGGCATCAAAATTTGTAACGGTTACCTTATTACCAAACCCAGTTATAATACCATATGTTTCTTCAAGCGTTAATCCATTAATAGGAGTTGAAACTATTAATTATACTGTTGGCGACATACCTAGCGATACAGTTTTTAATGTTACATTCGTCGTTAGCTCTTCTTCAGGAATATCTCCAGGAACATATTACATACCTATAGCAATATCTTGGTACCAACCTCCTACAATGACACCAATGCATCAAATAATTGAAATACCTATAACAATATCTTCATCGTTTTCATTAAGTTCATTAGGTAAAGTAAGCTCTGTTGATGTGTTGTATTTAGTAGCAATTATCGTAATAATAATACTAATCGTTATGGCTATTATTGGAGTAAGAAGGAGAAGACATTAAATGGGGAACCTTATGCAAAAGGATCCCGAAAAACCATATTTAGTTTTAGGAGTGCTAACATTTACTACTGCATTAACAAGTTATGTTGAAGCTATGGTAATACCTTCTCTACCTCATATAGAACAGGCCTTATCTGCAACAAATGAGGAAGCTGCATGGATAGTTTCTGCTTATCTAGTTGTTGGGGCTGCAATAGCACCCTTGTTTGGAAAGATGGGAGATACATTTGGAAAAAGGAGACTTTATCTAATTTCATTAATTCTATATTCATTAGCAGTATTGTTTGCCGGTTTTTCTCCTAACGTATATTTTTTAATAGGATCAAGAGCAATTCAAGGCTTCGGTTTTTCTATTTTTCCATTAAGCATAGCAATAATAACTGATATATTTCCTAAAGAAAGGGTTGCGCTTGCTCAAGGTGTTCTAAGCGCTATGGTAGCAATTGGTATGACAATAGGTATGATTGCTGGCGCATATATCGATGAATATTTTGGATGGAGGGCAATGTTCCATATAGCTTTTGCTATTGCTTTAATTGCAATAATAATTTCCTATATAACTATAGGCCCTCATCCTCCAGTTAAAAAGGAAAAAATCGATTATTTCAGCTCCACTTTATTATCTATTGGTACAGCATTAATTTTAATATATCTTACAGAAGCTCCATATAAAGGCTGGATTTCATTAGTACAATTACCTATAATTATTTTAGGTTTAGCGTTATTTATAGGCTTCTTATTCTACATAAATAAAACAAGTAATCCATTAATAAGACCCAACCTCTTAAAAATCAAAAATGTTATGGTAGCGAATTTTGCCGGCCTCTTTTCAGGAGTAACTATGTTTACATTATATTTAGCTGTTATATATTATGCTGAAGAACCAGCACCATATGGTTTAGGATTATCAGTTATTAACGCTGCACTTTCGTTGTTGCCAGCTACTTTAGTTATGATTATAATAGCCCCAATCGTTGGCATAGCTGTTAGTTCAATAGGTCCAAAGCCAGTTCTTATATATGGCTCAATTGTTTCATTAATAGGCTTCTTTTTATTTATATATGATAGATCGGGAACATTGCCTTTAATAATAGACTCCTTTGTAACTGGTATAGGAATTATATCAATTATCACACCTATAGTTAATATGATAGCAATTTCAATGCCTGAAGATAGCGTTACAGTTGGCCTTGGTTTTAATACCATGGTTAGATTTCTAGGTTCTTCCATAGGACCTGTTATGACTGCAAATTTAATGACAACATACGTTGCTTATGCCTCATATTATATTCCAAAGCTTGGTTTCTCATTCTTCACAGAAGCAGGGCCTGAGGCATTTGACTATACATTTTTGATTGGTATTATTTTCTCATTCTTAACATTTGCAACATCATTATTTACGAAAAATTATGTATCTAGAAAATAACTTTTTTAAAATACTAATGGTATATATCCTTCTGAAATATAAGAAGAAATCTTGCTGCCAACATAAACTACATCAATATTAAATTCTGAAGAAACTGCTTGTAATTCATTTAATGTACCGTCTTGTTCTGCTAAGAATTTGCATGCAAGTGGCTTTTGATTTGCATATGATTGAAATTGCTTTAAAGCATCTAAAACCCTCTTGTCTTTTGAGCTCAAGAATTTTTCTGATGGTCCAAAGAATATGAGTTTTATATCAGAAACCCATTTGTATTTAAATGCGTTTGTAGACCACAATAATCCTGTTAATATTTTATTTATATCACTACTTGATAAAATAACTAAAACTTTTAGTTGCGATGACATTTTTCTCTCCATTTATAAAAATAAGAGAAAAAGGTTTTATCTTTATGTTACTAAAGAATAAAATTTAAAGCTTTTTATATCAATGGTAATATGCCTTAGGAGGACTAAAATGGGTAAAGACGTAGCAAATAAATACATTAATTGTAATGAAACGCTTAGCTATAATATTGGTTTATTAGAAGAATTGGATTCTTTATTCGGAAATTCATGTAAAATAGTTAATCTTCTTTCTAAGCCTCCAACAAGATTTTATCTGAGAGTTAATACCTTAAAGATATCAAGAGATGAATACCTAAATATATTAAAAGAAAACAAAATAAATTTTTATAAAGATGAAAACATAGATTATGCCATCTATACCCCAATAAATGGACCTTATGAAATTCCTATATATGATAAGAAAATTTATGTAAATAAGTATGCCTCGGAATCCATATATCTTGGGAGTAATTTATACATACCAGGAATTCTTAAGGCAGATAAAATAAGGAAAGGAGATAAGGTAACAATATTTAATAAAAATGAGATACCTTTGGCTTCTGGTATATCTGTAATAGATTGGGAAGACATATATAGATTAAAAAAAGGATTAGCTGTTATTGTAGAGGATTCTATTTATAAAACTCAAAAAATAAGAGAACTTCCGGGATTTGAAGAAGGGTATGTATATTCTCAAAGCCTACCAAGCATGTGGGTTGGAGAAATAGCAAATCCTAAAGAAGGCTCAATTATAATAGATATGAATGCAGCTCCTGGAGGTAAAGTAGGTAACATAGCTCAAAAAGTTGGAAGAAATTCAAAAATAATAGCAATTGATAGGCCAAGCAAGATAAATGATTTGAAGGAAAAAATGAAGAGATTGGGTTATGATTGGGTTGAAGTTATTGGAGGAGATTCTAGATATGCGAGCCAAGAACTTAACATTAAAGAGAAAGCAGATCTCGTATTAATAGATCCTCCTTGCACAAACTTAGGCGTAATACCAAAGCTTAGCGATAAAAAAAGCCTAAGGGATGCATTGATTTTATCAAGATATCAGAAACAGTTTATAAATGAAGCCTTTAAACTGTTAAAGCCTGGAGGCATATTAATGTATTCTACATGCACATTAACTTATATTGAAAATGAAGAGAACATAAAATATGCATTGGATTTAGGTTTTGAGTTAGAGGATATAAATATAAAAGAAAAAAACGTAATCAAAAATGATTATGGAATCAGATTTTCTCCAGAAAATAATTATCCTGGATTTTTTATATCAAAGCTAATCAAAAAGAAAACTTAAAGCATTAAAACAATATTTTAATGATGGAGAATAGTATGAAAAAAGTTTTAATAATAGCTAGCGGAGGGGGACATACAGGACATAGCATAGCATTAGCTGAATACCTCATAGATCTAGGCATAGAAGTAGATTTTATAATACCTGAAAATGATTCATGGACTAGAAATTCTGTAATAAATTATGGAAAAGTTGTTTCTGAAACCCCTAAATTTTTGGATCCAAGTGAATCGTTGTATAAAGGTATATTAAGGGCACCCATTGCTATTATAAAATCCCTCTTTAAGGTTAAGTCTGGGTATAAATTAGCTATAGCAAGCGGTAGTAATCATAGTATTTCAGCAGGATTAGCGTTATGGTTAAAAGGCTCTGATATTATAGTATTTGAATCTACTGAGAGATTTTTAGAGCCAAGCAGGACTATTAAAACGCTAGGAAGAATTTCAAAGTTGATTGCATTTCAATGGGAAGAACAATTAAAATTCAATAATAAAAAAGGAAAGGTTGTCGGTCCATTTTTAGGTAAATTAAAATATAGTATTAAAGATGAAGGATATATATTGGTCAGCGCTGGAAGTTATGGATATAAAAAACTCTTTGATGCATTATCAAAAACAAATCTGGAAAATATTGTCTTACAAACAGGTAAGGTGGATCCAAAACCATACATGAAAGCGCATCCTGAATGGAAAGTATTTCAATTCGACCCCAATCTAGAAAAATATATTGCAAATGCAAGCATTGTTATTACACATTTTGGTAGAACCGCTGTGGAAAGCGCTTTAAAATATAAAAAGCCAACAATTCTTGCCCCAAACATTGAATGGAAGTGGATGCAAAATGAAACAAGACTTAAGGAATCTGAAATTATGGCAAAAAAATTAAATGCTTATTATTTATCCCCAGAATATATAAATGAAAATTCAATAATGGAGGCAATAAAGCAAGTAAAAAATTTAATTCCTAATAATTATAATGATGGAGCATTGGAGCTTGCTAAAATAATTAACTCAATGTTATAATTTAAGGTTTAATTAATTCAAATATAATGGGTGCTTAATTATGCCCCAACAAAATTATGAAGAAAGATTAAGGGCTGTTAAGATTTTGAGGTCAGCAAGGAAATTCTTATCTTTATCAAAGATCTCAGAGCTTACCGGCTTATCATTATCATTAATTTCTAGATATTCTACAGAATATACCTTGCCATCTGAAGGAAATGCAAGAGAAATTATAAATTCCATTTTGTCTAAGCAAATTATATCAAATATCGTTGCTAATGCAATAAAAGTATATAATGGTTTTTATGATATTAGCGGGGTAACTTGGAATCCAGATGCTTTATTATTAATTTCTGAATACGTTAAAAAGAGATTTAATGGAAATTTTGATAGAATATTAACGCCTGAAGCCGGAGGGATTAGCTTAGCAACATCTATTAGCATCGCTTCCGGAGCACCCATGATTGTGGCTAAAAAACAAAGGCCTATTTCATCGGAGCCTATTATAGAAGGAATCCATTTTTATGGACCTGCATCATATACAGTATTTTATGTTCCAAAAAGGGAATTGCCTAAAGGTAATAAGATACTTATAGTTGATGATTTTAGTGTAAGAGGACATACTTTAAATGCATTAATAGAATTAATAAGAAAGGCTGGGGCAGAGCCAAAATCTATGTTAGTAATTGTAGGAATAGGAAAGGATTGGAAATTATTACCAGACTCTGAAGCTTTAATTGAGATAAGCGGATAAATTCTTAGCAATCAATGGACCAACATCTATATAATCTACCTTATTCTTCTTTGGCAATGTGTTTGTTGCATATATTTTATTTACTCCACTAGAAAACAGCTTTTCTTCTGCGTTTTCTAATAATAATGCATGTGAAACAATTACATAAATATTTCTTGCTCCTTGATTTTTCAAAATCTGAGTTGCCTTCAAAATTGTACCTCCAGTGCTAATTATATCATCTACTATTATTATGTCCTTTCCTTTAACATCTAATTGTTTTGGCTGCATAGTAACTTCTCCTGTAATCCTATCCCTGGTTTTAATGAAATAATCATATTCGCAATTCAAATAACTTGAAAGAATTTTTGCTCTTTCTATTGCCCCTATATCTGGAGATAAAACAGCTATGTTTTTATTATCAAAATTAATCTTCTCTGCCATATATGTATATGGCCTTATATTAATGGAATTCTTATTGAAAAACTTCAAGCTATCTTCTTTATGTATTTCTATTGTTGCCAAAAAATTGTAATATTCGCTAAACATCTTTAAAATTGCTCTAATGCTTATGGGTTCTCCTTCTAAAAATATCTTGTCTTGTCTTGAATATGCTAGATATGGTGTTACTAGTATTTGATCTACGGCTTTTTCTTTAATAGCGTCTCCTAATAATATTGCTTCTATTATTGATTTATCCTGGGGGTTTATAAGAGATTGAACAACAATTACTTTACTATCATTTACATTGCATGGTAATCTCACATAGCTTTCTCCATCTGGAAATACCTTATAAATTGGTTTACATAATTCAGCAGATAAGGAGTTTGCTAATGATTTTGCTATTTCTTCTGAAACACTATTAGTTCCCGAAATAACTATATTCTTCATCTCCAAACTCCCAGCTATTATTATATTTAACCCCTTAAATTATTATAAGATATTATTTAAATTTTAAAATAATTTAATATATGTTAAAATTAATGATAATATTTTATTAAAATATGTTTAATTAAATTTATATTAAACTAATCAATAATAAATTACTATAATAATATAAAAAGGTATTGAAAACCTAATTTATTAGGTAAATCGTGCAATGAGGAGGATGGAGCGACCCTGATCTGTGATGAGCGACTTTCCTCTGAGCCTTTTTTAATTAGCAAATTCTAATAATTTTTAATAACTTCTCATAAATAATATTTTTAAACCCTTATCTTTCAAAAAAATATTTAACGGCAACATAGGTGAACTCAAAATGAATCAAAATGAATTCGATGTAATATTCGTAGGAGCAGGAGGAGCTTCATATCCAGGAGCTTTTGAATTAGCCAAAGCTGGGAAAAAGGTTTTGATGGTAGATACAAAGGGAAATTTGGGCGGAGATTGTTTATATGCAGGTTGTATACCATCTAAAACTGTTAGAACAAAGATATTGGAATTCACTTCAACAAATAAACAAATAGATCCTGAAGAAGTTTGGAATGAAGTTATTAAAACAAAAGAATGGGTTCAAGAAATAAGATATCAACAGCATATGGAAGAGATAAGAGAACATGAGCCAAATTTAACATTTGTAAAGGGATGGGCAACAATATTATCACCAAATAAGGTTAAAGTTGAAGGAGAAGAAAACTTTGAGGCTTATGGAAAATATTTAGTTATTGGTACAGGCGCTGAGCACGTAATTTTAAACATACCAGGAAAAGATTTAGTAATAACAAGCGATGAATTATTTGCATATCAAAAAACAATGAAAAAGCTACCAAAATCAATCGCTATTATTGGAGGAGGTTATATAGGAGTTGAAGTTGCAGACATGCTTTCAAGATTAGGGGTTGAAGTATCTATAATAGAAATGATGGACAGGCTTTTGCCAACAATGCCAATTGATTTATCTAAGGCTGCTGAATCAAGAATGAAAGAAGCGAAAGTTAACTTATATCTTAACAGCCCTGTTGCTTCTATAGAAAAGAGGGGAGAGACAAAAGTAGTTAAAGCCAATAGCAAGAATGGAAGCATTGAAGTAGAAGCTGAAGAAGTTTTAATGGCAGTGGGAAGAAGGCCTAGACTTAAAGGATATGGACTGGAAAACTTAGAAAAGGAAGGATTAAAGATAGAGAAAAATGCAATATGGGTCTCACCAGCATTAAGAACAACTCTACCAAATGTTTTTGCTACAGGAGATGTTACTGGAAAAGCAATGCTATTCCATGCAGCAGTTAAAGAAAGTGTTATAGCAGCTAAAAACATATTGATAGGAAGAGATGCTTATAGAATGAATTATCATTCAGTTCCATTTACTGTCTTTACATACCCAGAAATAGGCATGATAGGATATACTGAAGAAGAATTAAAGAGCTTAGGAATTGCTTATGATGTAGTTGATTATAAGCTAGCAGGAGATGCTCAATCTCAAATAACAAATCATAGAGAAGGATGGATGAAGATATTCCTAGAAAAAGAAACATTAAGAATTTTAGGAGTTCAAATATATGCTCATGATGCTGCAGAATTAATGGGAGCATTTGCAGTTGCTTTAGAAAATGGGTTAACAGCTAAGAACCTTGCATGGGTTTGTGGACCACACCCATTAACATTTGAAACAATAAACTACGCTATGAGACCCTACTTCTAAAAATTATTCAAATTTTTAGATGAAAACCTATATGGAAAAATTTCTTTTAATGTCCAATGCTTTATTTTATTACTAGTTAAAGAAAACGAATATATTTTTGTATTATCATCTCCAAATTCAGATAAAACCTGTAAACAAGCACCGCATGGTATTGCAGGTTCTTCATTATTTACAGCTATATAAATCTCCTTTATTTTTCTTTCCCCATGAGAAACCGCATTAAAAATGGCAACCCTTTCAGCACAAATAGTTAAACCATAACTTGCATTTTCAATGTTAACTCCCCAGTAAACATTTCCTTTATCTGTTTTAACGATTGATGCAACATTATATTTAGAATATAATGCGTAAGAATTTTTTATTATTTCTTTAGCCAACTTTATTATATCATCAGGTATCTCTATCATATTTCTCACATTTAATTAAGCCTTATTTTAATTATTTATGCTTTCTATATAAACTATATAAAGCTCTATAGCAACTATAGAAACCCTTATAAGAAACTTTTATCTAAGCTAAAAACGGGGAAAATAATGAGTAATCACAATCCATTTGATTATATAGATAATGCAAAAACAAACATAAGCCATATAAAAGTTTGGTTTACTGCTGGTATGGGATTTTTTACAGATGCATATGACCTATTTGTTATTGGTATAATATTGGTAATATTAAACCGGCTTGCATCGCCAGCTTTTAGATTAACTCCTTTACTTAGTGCCTTACTAGCATCTTCGGCTATAGTAACTGCAATAATAGGGCAACTTGTTTTTGGAAGATTAGCTGATATTTTAGGTAGAAAGAAAATATATGGATTTGAGGCAATGATTTTAGTTATAGGAGCTTTGATGAGCTCCTTTTCTCCAGATATATATTGGCTATTGGCTTCTAGATATATTATGGGATTTGGAATTGGTGGAGATTACCCAATTTCATCAACTATAATGAGCGAATATTCTCCGAGAAAAGATAGAGGGAAATTGGTTTCACTTGTTTTTGCCTCCCAAGGAATAGGTATTGCAGTTGCTGTTATAGTAGGTTTGATATCAGTATCATTCTTCCCACACTCTATTTCATGGAGAATATTAGCTGGAGTTGGAGCTATTCCACCTGCATTGGTAATATATTATAGGAGAAAAATACCAGAAACTCCTAGATTTAGCTTGCTAGCAAAGTATGATAAAGAAGAGGCTGAAAAGGCAATTAAATTTGTTGGGGCTAATGCAAATATTGTCCATGTTAAAACTAAAGAATGTACTATGAGAGATTTCCTCAAAAATTATGGTAAATTATTAATAGGAACTTCAATACCTTGGCTTTTAATGGATATGGCATTATATGGAACTGGAGTCTTTTCATCACCTATTACATTAGCTATATTAGGGGGATCTAATTCATTAAGTGCAGATGTATTGAGAGCTGGTATACCCCTATTAATTGGAATTCCAGGTTATTTCTTAACAGCTGCATTTATTGATAAAATAGGAAGAAAAACTATACAATCTATGGGATTTGCCATGATGGCAGTCCTTTATTTAATCATATCAGCAAGTATTATAACTAGTGGAACTAAAATTACTGGATTTCTGATACCAACAACGTTAGCATATGCGTTGTTCGGTTTAACATTCTTATTCATAAACTTCGGCCCAAATACTACTACATTTGTCTTACCTTCAGAATTATACCCTGTAAGATATAGAACAACAGGTCATGGAATTTCAGCAGCATCAGGTAAGGTTGGAGCAGCTATTACAACGTTTTTATTCCCATTCTTATTACTTAGCTATGGATTAAAGTTCATATTGGTAATGCTAGGAGTATTTAGCGCCTTGGGATTAATAATAACATTACTAACAATACCTGAACCAAAGATGAAGAGCTTAGAGGAAGTAAGTAAAGAAAAAATAATAGTTTATGAAAAGCCCATAACAGCTTAAGCAATAGGTTTACCTAAGGGTTTTTCTTCTTTCTCTTTTATCTCATTGTTTTCAAATACATATTTTAATAGAGATAATGCCCCTTTTCTTGATAAATATTGGTTGTTATTACCACAATAAGGAGAAAAAACACATCTTGGACAACCATCTTCACAATTACAAGAAGATACGATCCTAAAAGCTAGCTTCTCTATAGATTCAAATCTATCAAAAACTAATTTTGACCCTCCATGACCTCCAATGGATGAATCATATATAACTATATGACCTGATGGATAGCTTATTCCTCCTAAATCTATATCTGATGCTCCTATAATAGGCCTTGATGCAGAAATCAATACATGTTCTAACGCATGATAGCTGCTTATTTTCTTTTCCCCATTTTCAAACAATATTTCTGGGTACCTTGTTAAAACTCCCTTAGTCCAATAATCCCATTTTATCGGCGTTTCATAATATGATGTTGATAATGTATTTCCTGAATATTCATCTTTAATAACATAACCTGTTACTTCTATTGATATATGTATATCACCATATGTTAAAGGAATTGTACCAGCTAATCTTTTTTCTCTGGGAATAACATCTATTACATCTATATTATATAAAGGTTTTGTATAAAAACTTACGTCGTTTAATTTAATTACTTCAGCCTTATAAGAATTTATATCTAATTTTGTTGATAAATAAACATCTCCTGAATGATAATAAATTGCATTAGGATATAAATCATATAGGGCTTGAGGCATTTCTCTAAAGCCTATTCTTTTGTTTTTATAATAAATATTTATCATAGGACCTGAGGCCCTTATGGAATAATTTGCCACATATGCTTTCCCGATTTTCCAATTTGGGTAAATTATACCATTGTTATTATTTAAATAATTTTCATTTTCTAATTCATTTAAAACATCTAAAAAATCTTCTGGCAAATCATCTTTCTTAACAAAGCCTTTTTGCAATAAATAAGCAATAAAGTGTAATTTTAATATTTCTTTGTTTTTAGGCTCTATAAAACCTGGGTCAGGATCTTGAGAAAAATATTTATCAGGGTTATTTAAATAAAATGATTCTATCGGATCATCACCCATTATTGTAACAACTAAACCTGGATTTTCCCTCCTTCCAGCTCTACCTGCTCTCTGTAAATAGCTGGAATAACTTTTAGGTAAAGAAGTCATTACTACTGCATCCAAATCTCCAATATCTATTCCTAATTCTAGTGTTGATGTAGCAACAACGCCATTTATTATGCCTTCCTTTAATTCCTTTTCAACCTTTTTTCTTGTTTCTGGGCTTAAACCAGATCTATGAACTAAAACGTTTGTATTATAACTTTTCCTTGATATCCTTGATATCAATTCGCTCATTTGTTGTGAATCTGTAAAAGATAAAACCTTTAGGCCTTTTTTTATTAATGAAGAAATTATATATGATGAAAATGTCCACCTGCTCATAAAGCCATGATCAATAAATACATGAACTGCTTGCCCTTTTCTCCTCCTCGGCCCATATATTACTTTTACTTTTCTTCCAAATAATTTTTCACCCATTTCTTCTGGATTTCCAATAGTTGCTCCTGAACCTATGAACAATATGTTTTTTGATAAATTAGATAATCTATATAATATCCATTTCATATGAGATCCAAAAATACCTTTATATACATGCATTTCATCTAAAACAACAAACCTTATGTTTCTTGAAATTTTCCTGAAATCTGATGATAATGAAAGGCCTAAATGAATCATATCTGGATTACTAATTAAAATCTGAGGAGGGTTTTCATATATTTCTGCCCTCTCTTTTGTTGGGGTATCTCCATCAATAATCCCATATGAAATTCCTAGACCTTTAACTATATTGGATAACCTTTGTATTTGATCCCTTTCCAAGCTTTTTGTTGGATATATAAACAAAGCCCTTTCTTCTTTATTTTTTAACAATTCATTTAATATTGGTATTAAAAATGCCTCCGTCTTCCCAGTGCCTGTACCAGCTGTTATTATTGTATCGTTATTGTTTAAAATTGAATCCATGGCATCTTTTTGAAATTTATATAATTTTATTATTCCATAATTAATTAAGGCATCTTTTAATTTTTCCGATATGTTTAATTCTTCTATATTAGCTCCTAACTCAGGATATCCATGATCTTCTTTATAAATATATGATATCTTGCTGTTTTGTTTCTTAACAATATCATCTAGTATAGCTAATAAATCAAGTATATTTTCCGGCTTGTCCTGTTGCATAGTTTTTATGCCTCACATAATTTGATAATCCTATTAATTCAATAACCCTATCAATAATCCATGATAGATTTTTATCCCCCCACGATCTCCTTATTTTCAATTTTTCATATTTTACTTCTAATAAAGGCTTTCCTTCATGATTATAAACTATAAACCTTCCCTTCACCCTATTTTTTGGATTTCTAACAAGTATTATATGAACTGCATATTCATTAGGATTTAAATTTATGTTAACAAAACCTGATTTCCCTTCTTTATATGTTCCCTTACCTTCTTCTACTGGATCTCTTATTATTTCTTCCTTATCTTTTTTAATAATAACTGCCATTTTTCTCATTGCATGTAATCCTGTTTTGCTTTTTGTTGATTCTATCTCAACTTTAATTTTACCCATGTTTACCCACATCTCTATATCTAGCTTAGAAGTATTAAGATTTATTAACAATATTTTAAGAAGTTTCTTTAAAATAATTTATAAAGAGATGTGATAGATTGAGCGCAGACATAGTAATAGCAGGCCTAGGAGTTTCAGGATCATCTTTAGCATATGCTCTCTCAAATAAAGGATATAAAATTTCTGCATATGATCCTGTTAAAAGATATGAAAAGGCCTGTGGGGAGCAAGTAAGTGCATCATATAATTCAATAAACCTTCTTAAAAAATCAAATTCTATAATAACAATGCCAAACGATATAAGTATTTATGTTAACAATAAGGAAGTTTCAAACATAAACTTTGGAGGAAATACTCCTTGGTATATTATTAATAAACCAAACTTTATTCAATATCTTAGGGATTCAGCGTTATCTAATGGTGTTAATATAATAAATAAACCATGGAAAAATGAAAGGGGAATAATAACAGTTGATGCAAGAGGCCCATTTTCTGGTAATTTAAAGGATAAAATTTTAGTAAAAAGGTATATTGTTGAAACAGAATGGGATCCTAATCATGTTATTCTAGATTTCAGGCCAAATGAATTAGGTTTATATTGGATTTTCCCTGCAGATGATCAAGGAAAATTAGTTAATTTAGGAGGAGGTTTTGTTAATTTATGGGATGATGAAAAGCTTACAAAATTAATAATAGATTATGCTAAATATAATTTAAAAAAAGTAAAAATTAAAAATGCAAAGGCTGCACCTTTAGATGTTTTTTCTCCTTATAGGCCTTATTCTGATAACATGTTTTATGTTGGAGAAGCCGCCGGACTTGTTTTATCTATTAGCGGTGAAGGCAATAGGCCTGCTATAGAATCTTCATATGCCCTTTCAGATGCTATAAAGAGACATAGCATAGAGGATATAAATGAAATAAAATATGATTATATAAGGTTTTCAAAAAAGGTAGCTAACGAATCATTTTTATCAAGAAAACTGTTTATGTTTATATATAAATATAAGAAAAACTTTGATATGGTAAATATATTAAGCAATATACCTAAATGGTTCTGGTATAAATATTTATCAGTAAACCTTGAATTTAATGATGTAATAAAATTAGGAAGTGATATGAAATTCATTTCCTCTATTATTAAAGGATTAAAGCCTTGAATTTTTATGTTTATTATAAAATATTTTTAATTTAATTAAACCTTTTTCATTATAAAATGGGCCCGCGGGGACTTGAACCCCGGACCGCCCGGTTATGAGCCGGGCGCTCTACCTAGCTGAGCTACGGGCCCTCAATAGTTTTTAGATTTGAGATGGTTTATTAACTCTTTTGCTGGAATTTAAATAATTAGCATAATAAATCAGAACATAAAGATTAAAATATAACAACCCTACTAATATAAATATTGAGTTGGTGGTGGGGAAGTGTCAGAAGCTATAGTTATGATAAATGCAGATGTAGGGAAGGAGAATGATATATTTAATAAATTAAATGATATGCCAGAAGTTAAAAAGGTCTACATGGTATATGGAATACATGATATAATAGC
>DAXV01000022.1:10432-11989 GCA_002506595.1 Acidilobaceae archaeon UBA158 | reverse complement strand
ACTTGATGGCGTAAAAAGCACCTTAACAAGTATAGTAGTTGTTGGCAAAGAAAAGAGCTAGATGAGATTTAATGGATAACATAATTTCAATATCTTTTGATGATATTGATAGCCAATATGGTGGATGTACAACTCATTTCACTGGAATTTTTTTTAATGAAATTAAAAACAAAGTGAAGTTGATAGATTATCCCTTACTTGTTAGGTTAAACCCTGGAATACCTTGGAAAACGAGAGGAAATGCTTCAACTAGTCTTAGATTTATTTATGATGATCCTAAAGAAATATTTGAAATAGCAAAAAATTTGATTGACGAATACACAAATCCTAGGCCTCCTTTGCCAAATAAAAAACCTGGTATAGTAATGATTCAAGGAAAACCTTGGGAAAATGAAAAGTTTAAAATATTTTATAGAAAAGCATTATCAGATTTTGTTTTAATAGATGAGGCTATAAAATTATTGGATAAAGAGTCAAAAGAAGGAAATCTGTTTTATTATGGAGGTAAGGGTTTAATTGGTGCAACTGCAGCGCAAGGAGCTTTAGGTTTATATGAGCCTTATACTTATGAACTAATTTACTATAGATTACCTGAAAATTGGGATAAGGAGAGATGTGTTGATGATAAATCTGTTTTAAAAATAGATAAAAATTTACCATCTTGCACAGTAAATAATTATGATTATATTAAAGAAAAATCTTCAGTTAAACCAAATGGGCCTGATCCGATTCTAGCTGGGTTTAGAGGGACATGTGAAAAATTGTTGTGGAATTATGAAAAATCCCTTTGTGAAAAGCCACACTTTGCTTTATTATATAGAAGTAATCAACACACAAGCTTTGAGCTTTTCAAAGATTCTTATCCATATGTATATAGAAATGTTGAAATTGAAGGTAATGTATTAAATAAAAAAGTTTTACCTAAGGGCCATGTAATTGTAACTTTAAGAACTAAATATGGTGAATTTGATATATCGTTTTATAAAGATACTGGCCCATTAAATAAAGCTGCTAAATTACTTGAAGAAGGTGATTTAATAAAAATCCAAGGATCCGTAAGGCCTTATTCTTTTAACAACATAACTATTTCTGCATATTCTATGGAAGTTATCTCTATTAATTTTACATCAATTAAATTATCTCCTAGATGTCCTGTTTGTGGTAGTAGAATGAAGAGCATGGGAAAGGGAAAGGGGTTTAGATGTGAAAAATGTGGATTTGAAACTAAAAATACAGAAAAAATTGAAATAAAAAAAGATAGGAAATTATTACCTGGAATTTATATGCCAGAAACTGGAGAATTAATGCATTTACAAAAAGAAAAATATGTTAGGTTGCCAATTTTAACAGAATTCAATTATATAAATGGTAATGATATATTAAAAATCTATAATAATCCATAATTGTTAACTCCCCGGTTAACAACCCCTCTGTTTCCTATGGAAATTTGAAAAAACTTTTTCAGAAACTCCCATCCCCCTCTGTTTCCTATGGAAATACTAACTTTAATTGTTTCTAATCATATATCATATTATAAATATTAATAGTTATGGTTTG
>DAXV01000022.1:452-10376 GCA_002506595.1 Acidilobaceae archaeon UBA158 | reverse complement strand
ATTTATAAAAATTCTAATATATTTTTATCAAAATTTTCATGATGAATAATAAAAGAATCAAATTTAATTATGGAACCCCTTAGTTTCCTCTGTATCCCACTAATTAACTCTAAAATATAAACCTCCCCTACTATTTGAAATATTGGAATACAAGGGTGTTTGTATGTATTTAGAGCTGAGGTTCCATGGTAGGGGTGGAGAGGGCGCAGTTACAGCAGCAACAATATTAGCAAAAGCTGTAGTTTATGAAAACAAATATGCACAAGCGATACCAAACTTTAGCGCTGAGAGAAGAGGAGCTCCCGTAGAAGTTTATTCTAGAATATCTGATAAACCAATTGAAAAACATAGTCAAGTAAGAAATCCTGATGTTGTTATAGTATTAGACTATGAGCTTATTAAAATGGTAAATGTTTTAGATGGTTTAAAACCAAATGGAATAGCAATTGTTAACTCCCCGGTTAAAGAGCCGTTAAACAATGTAAAGACTTTTTGTGTTGATGCAACAAAGATTGCAAAAGCCCATAACTTAGTTGTTAGTGGTTGGCCTACAGTAAATACTGCTATATTGGGAGCTGTTTCAAAGGCCTTAGGAATCGTCTCTATAGATTCTATTACTAAAGCAATTATGGATCAATTCTCATCACCTAATGTCGCTAAGGCAAACGCATCTGCAGCAATAGATGCATACAAAGAAACTTCTTTATGTGGTGGTCTATATTGAAGTTTGTTTTTTATATATTTAGATTATTTAAGCCTAATTGTGTATACATAATGGGGTGGATTATATGACACAAAAAGATTCAAGTTTAGTAATAGAGGAACCAAAGACGTACTTTTTAGTTCCCATATCTAAGCCTGATTTTGGCTCATCAGGAAAAACAGGTTCATGGAGAACTGAAAGACCTGTAATAAATGAAGACAAATGCACAAAATGTTTATATTGCTGGTTATATTGTCCTGAAGATACAATATTAAGGAGGGAAGATGATATGGTTTATGTAGATTATGATTATTGTAAAGGCTGTGGAATATGTGCAGCCGTTTGTCCTGTTAATGCAATAGATATGGTTCCTGAAATTAAGAGGGGTGAAAACTAATGATTAAGACGTTAACTGGAAACTATGCGGTAGCGGAAGCAGCTAAGCTTGCCAGAATTAAGGTAACATCTGCATATCCTATTACTCCACAAACAACTATTGTTGAAAAGCTCTCAGAAATGGTAGAAAAAGGAGAATTAGAGGCTAAAATGATTAGAGTTGAAAGCGAGCACAGCGCTTTAGCAGCAACATTAGGGGCTGCAGCAGCAGGTTCAAGGGCATTTACAGCGACATCAAGCCATGGATTGTTATACATGCATGAAGTTTTATGGTGGACTGCATCATCTAGAATACCTGTTGTAATGGCAGTTGCAGCAAGGGCTATTGGAGCACCTTGGAATATACATGTTGAGCACAGCGATATAGTTGATCAAAGGGATACAGGTTGGATTATAGGAGTTGCTCAAGAAAACCAAGAAGTATTAGATATGACAATACAAGCTTTTAGGATAAGCGAAGACCCAAGGGTATATTTACCAATGATTGTTGGATTAGATGGTTTTATTTTAACACATACAGTTGCACCAGTAGATGTTCCAGATCAAAGAGATGTAGATAATTGGTTACCTCCAAGAAGACAACCTTATGTAATAACACCAGAAACAAAGATAGCAATGGGAAACATGACAAGCGATGAAGATTATTATATGATGAGGTATTCAATCCAAGTAGGTCAAGATGCAGCTAAAAAGGTTATAGAAGAAGTAGATGAAAGCTATGGAAAAGTATTTGGAAGAAGGTATGGAGGGCTTGTTGAGTGCTACAAATGCGATGATGCAGATTATGTAATGGTATTGATGGGAAGCTGGGCTGGAGATGCTAAGGAGGCAATTAATTCTTTAAGAAATAAGGGCATTAATGCTGGAATTGCAAGGATTAGATTTATTAGACCATGGCCTGCTGAGATATTAAGAGAAAAGTTAAGCAACAAGAAGGGAATTTTAGTATTTGATAGAAGTATTTCATTTGGAAATGCTGGCCAACTATTTACTGAATTATCATCAACACTTTATGGTATGACTAGCATGAGGGGTGTTATTGCAGGTCTAGGAGGCGTTGATGTATTGCCTGATGATTTCCAAAATGAAATGATAGACTTTGTTAATAAGGTAGAAGAAAATGGTAAGGTTTACGACCCCATTAAATGGCTCTTCCCAATGAAATATAGAAAAATTGAGGAGGTGGCTCAATAATGCCAGTTAGATTAGCAGATTTCCCAAGAGTAAGGTATGGAATGCCTGGTAATGCAGCATGCCCAGGATGCCCAGAAACAATGGGTTTAAGATATGTTAAAATGGCCCTAGGAGATAACGTTGTTTTAGTTATCCCAGCAGGTTGCAGTAGTGTTATTCAAGGGTATACACCAAAAAGCGGAATAAACTTCCCAATATTAAATATAGTTTTCGCTAGCGCATCAAGCGCAGCAGCAGGAATGGAAGCTGCTTTTGAAACGCAAGGTAAAGATGTAACTGTAGTAGTATGGGCCGGAGATGGAGGGACTGGAGACATAGGTTTCCAAGCAATGAGCGGTGCTGCTGAAAGAAATGATAACATATTATATATATGCGCAGATAACGAAGCTTATATGAATACTGGAATCCAAAGAAGCAGTTTAACACCATATGGTGCTTGGACAACAACAACGTGGACTGGGAAGACTGAATATAAGAAAAACATACCTATGATTATGATTGCCCATGATGTACCTTATGTTGCCACAGCAACAGTTGGTTATCCCCAAGATTTCATAGATAAATTAAGAAAGGCAGCTAAAATAAAGGGATTTAAATACATACATCTATTAGCCCCAGATCCCGTGGGTTGGAAATTCGATCCAAGCCTTACAGCTAAGTTGGGCCAATTAGCAGTTCAAACAGGTCTATTCCCATTATTTGAATATGAAAATGGAAAGCTAACTGTTAGCGTATTTAGCAGGTTATATAGAAGGCCAGAAAAAAGAGTTCCTATAACAGAATACATTAAAGTACAAGGAAGATATGCTAACTTAATGAAAGATCCTGAAAAAATTAAGAAATTGGAAGAAGAAATAGAAAGACAATGGAAATGGATAGATATGCTAGAAAAGTCAAGCAATCCAAGCAATCTTATCAAGCAATAAAAAATAATTTTATTATTAATTTTTATTTTTAAATATAATCCTTAAATGGTTTGGTATTATCCTTATATAAGTATATCTTTATTCCCTCTGCTTTCCTAAACAAAATTGAGGTTAGGTGTGCATTGAGTGATGAAACAACAAATCTATTAGATTTGGCAAACAAATTTTTAGCATCATTAGAAGAACCATTTGTTGGAAGACATGAAGAAGCGTTAGTCATAACGCTTTCTTTAATAACTGGAGAACATGTAGTATTAATTGGAGAGCCTGGGACTGCAAAGAGTGCTATGGCAAGAAGATCTGCTGATTTATTGGAGGCAAAATATTTTAAATACCTTTTAACTAAATTTACTGAGCCAAGCGAGCTATTTGGACCTCTTGATATAGCAGGATTAAGAAGGGGAATTTATAAAAGAATAACTAAAAACAAATTACCAGAGGCAGAAATAGCTTTTTTAGATGAAATATTTAATGCTAACAGCGCTGTTTTAAATAGTATATTAAGTATAATGCAGGAAAGGATATTATATGATGGATATAATGAAATAAAGGTTCCACTATGGACATTAATGGGGGCATCAAATAAAATACCAGAAGAGCCTGAATTGGAAGCCCTTTATGATAGATTTTTGTTTAGGCATAATGTGAAACCTGTTGATGAAGAGCATTGGGATGGATTGCTTGATGCATCATGGAATATAGAAAAGGGAGTTTATTTCCAGACAAATAAAATAATGGAAATAAACAACATAAAGGCCTTAAATTCAATGATATTTAAGGTAGATATATCTGGTATTAAAAATAAGTTATTAAAAATGTTTATAATATTAAATGAAAAGGGATTGCAATTAAGCGATAGAAGAAAAGGTAAGATATTAAAAGCAATAGCTGCCCATGCATTGCTAGAAAAAAGATTCCAAGCAACTGAATCTGATTTAATTGTATTAAAATATACTGTTCCTAAAAACTTTGAGGACTTTGAAAAAATAGAAACTATATTGATGGAAGAACTTAAAACTAAGGATAGGGTTATTAGGGAACTTGAAGAAATATCAAGTAATGTAAAGAATTCTAGGAGGGTTATACAACAAATGCAATCGTTTGACCCAAGGCTTTTAGAAATATACAAAAACTTGAAAGCGGCTAAATCAAAGGTCCAAAACCTAGTCCAAGATGTAGAAGATGAAGAAGTTAGGAAAAAGGCTGAGGAATTAAATGAAATGATCGATTCCTTATCTCAAGATATTATGATAAAGTTAAATATGTGAGGAATTTAAAATGGAAGAAAATCAAAATAAAAAAATGAAACAAAGCATTTTTAGGGAAATAGGTAATATAGATGAGTTAAGGTTTTACAGAGGGGAGAAAATACTTAATATAGCGAAAGAACTTTCGGGGAGAAACTTAGACCCTAGGATTTCCCCATATTTAGGTATTGATTTATTTTATACATATTATTTTCCAATACCAAATACGGAAGAATCTTCCCCTGAAGATGATGAGGAGGAAGCTTTTAGGAGAACAGTTATCTCTACTCTATTAAGAACTGAATCATCATGGAAAACTAAAGTATATACATCTGCTGATAGCGTAACAAGTATAGTTGCTGCAGCATCATTTATTGAAAAATTAAACAAATTATTACCACCTAATCAAGGCCAGGAAAACGGTAAGGAAGGGTCTAATCAAAACGAATCAGATAATGAAGGAAATACTTCACAAGAATTGCAAAATGCAATACAAAAGGCATCTGAATCTGCAATGAAAGATGCAGAAATGGCAAAAGAAGTTAAAATGCTTGCTGAAAAAATGGGCGCAGGTAGGGGTAGCATATTTTCTCTAGACAGTTCAGCTGAAGAAATATTAAAATTAGCAAGGGAAACGGATGTGGCTAAAATATTGGAAAGAATAGAAGGTTTAAAATTAATAACAAATGCTAAAACAAAAAATGCAATAAATTATTCAAAGGGTTGGATTTCAGGGATTGAAATAGGTGGAGATATTGAAAGGGTGCATTATAGCCAATTAGCATTTCCAAGCATATTATTTTATGCTGAGTTTGCTAACGATAGATTATTATTATATGAAAAGAACTTGCCATCAAACAAAGGGCCAATTTATGTATTATTAGATAAAAGCGGAAGCATGGTAGGGTCTAAAATAGATTGGGCAAGAGCTGTTACGGTTGCATTATTTAAGAAGGCAATGGATGAAGGTAGGAACTTCTTTGTTAGATTCTTCGATTCAGTCCCATATCAACCAATGAATTTAAAGAGCAATGCAAAGCCTTCAGATATATTAAATGTTTTATCATATTTAGCAAGGGTAAAGGCTGGAGGGGGAACTGATATAACTAGGGCTATCTCATCTGCTGTAGATGATATGGAAAAAACAAAAACAAGCGGTAGAGATAAGCCAAGCGATATCGTTTTGATAACTGATGGAGAAGATAGGCTAAGCCCTGAAATAATTTATAAGCTGTTGAAAAAGTCTAATTCAAGGTTACATTCAGTTATGATACAAGGTCATAATGCATTTTTACAACAAGTATCTTATAGATACCTTTCAGTTAAGAAGCTTGAACAGAAAGAAGCATTAGAAGTCGCTGATTTTACTTAAATTATGTTTAAATAAAATTATGGTTTTATATTATAGGCCTCTTCTATATTATCTACATTAATTTTATATAGATATTCTTCACTCAAATTAAACTTCTCTGAAAAGCTATTAATTTTTTTAGGTAGTTCCCATGGATAAACAACTTTTTTATAAGATGGATTATCAGGAAAGTCGCTTTCTATCATAAAAATTGGGGGGAAATTATATAGAACAACGTTTAAAACTTCGTCTATTCCATATACTGTAGCTGAATACCCTAAACTATCTATTTCTGTTAACATAGATGGTTTAGCGTGATGAAATACTATTTTCTTTTTATTTCTTATGTTTGCCTTATTAACGCTATAATCTATAATTCTAACAGTATCTGTATCTGAATTTTCCAAATGCAAATGTATCATGCAATCATAATCCTTAGCATATTCTAAAGCCTTTTCTAAAATTATTTGAGAAATAGCAACTCTTTCAGATAATGTTTTGTAATGCTGCCTCCCAACTTCTCCTATGCCTAAAAGCTTTCCTTCTTTACATAAATTCGCCTCATATTCAATAACCCTTAATCCTAAATTCAAAACACTGCTAGGGCTCATTTTTAACTTATCTATTAGATAATCAATATCTTCAGGGTGAAATCCAGAAATGCAAGCAGTTTTAACCCCTATTTCATTAGATTTCTGGCATTCATTTATTTGATATTCTATCATTTTTTTATATGACTCAAATCCATTAAAATCATCAAAATAATCCCATGGGGATGATGAAATGTATGCAATAAACCAGCCGTTATTTAACTTAAATTTTTCAGATATCTTATATCCAAATCCTTTGATAGGATTTATATGGGAGTGCGCATCTGCAAAGATCATCTAAACCACCATGTTTATTAATTAAACCGTATATTTATAAGTTAGTAAATAAATTATTATTTTTATAAACAAACATAAAATTATCATTGTTAACCGGGGAGTTAACATTTTAAATAATAAGAGGGGGTATTAATTTTTAGTATAATTAATTTGATGTTAATAATAAAAAAGGAGCATAACATTTCAAAAAACCTTTGATTTTGTTGATATCCTTTTGGTTGGCCCCCAGGCCAAAATTCATAAACCCGGGGGCCTTTCCTATTCCAGGCTCCTATCTGTCATTCCGAATTCTACATCATCGGGGTTTAATTCATTAATTATATAATCAAATGCCTTCTTAGGGTCTGTATGCGATCCACAGCTATAAACATCAACTGTTGCAAACCTATATTCTGGCCATGTATGGATTGTAATATGGCTTTCCAATACAATAGCCACTGCGCTAACTCCTTCACCAATTTTCCATGCTTTAATATCTAATATTGTCATATTACCTACTTGGCCGGCCTTATTTAATAAATTAATTAAACTCTTTTCATCTCTTAGCAAACTAACGTTTTTGCAACCCTTGGCGTTTCCATAGACATGACGACCTACTACTTTTGGTTTTTTATCATAATCATCCTCTATTCTGTATGTGGTCTGCATATCTTACACCCCCCTATTTAAACCCTCTATAAATATACCCCCCAGCACTTTAAAGCTTAGCCCCTCTCTCACCAAATATAATATTTATGAGTATTCAATGCATTTTTTAAAAAGTATTATAGCAAATTATAAAAATTCAAATAAATTATTTGAAAATAATTTTATAAATAAATTTATCAATTATTCTATCAAAAACTTAGAAAACATATAAAAAGCCCAAAAGCTAACAATGATTAGAATGGAGCGGGGTAGGGCAGCCTGGTAGCCCGCGGGGCTCATAACCCCGAGGCCGGTGGTTCAAATCCACCCCCCGCTATATTTTAAACAAATATTTTATTAATAATATGAATGAAATTGCTAATAGGCCTAAAACAACGTTTTTTAAAATGTTTAAAGCCATATTTTCCTTATTAAGCTTAGCCATAAAATAACCTAAATAAATTAATTCAGAAAATGCTATTATTAAAGACATTATTAATGAATATAATATGTTAAAATTAAAGGCCTTTGAAATAAAAAACGGTATTGAAATTAAGGAAGTGAAAACAAAGGAACCTGTACCGCTCCATAATGAAACATATAAAGATAAAAAATTGATAGATTTTTTATAAATGCTATCATTTAATGATGCCATTAATTCCCTTTCCAATTTTTTGAGTTCATTTAACCTTTCACTTCTTTCAGCTAAGTAAACTGCTATTATATTGCTGAAAACCCCCATGGTTAATGATCCCCCCAAGATGCTCATTCCCAAAATTAATGGATTTATATTTGGTTGAAATCCCCCTATTAATATGCCTAGTGAAGCAAAAATTGAATCGAATGAATTCGTTATAAACATCCTTCTAGATATGTTTTTTACATCCTCAAAAGAATTTATTATCTTAAAAAAATTTTTAAAAAATTGTTTAATTTTTCTCATAAATTTAATCCCTAGCAGCTATTGCTTCAATTTCTATTTGAGCGTTTGCAGGTAAATCGTTTACAAATATAACAGACCTAGAAGGGAATTGGCCTTTGAAGTATGTTGAATATATGTTATTAAATGTTGAAAACTTAGATGGGTCTTTCATAAATACTGTTACCTTAACAAGGTTTTCAAATGTTAGATTCGATGCCTCTAATATTGCTTTTATATTTTCCAATACCCTTTTTACTTGATCCTCAAAATTATCGCTTATCAATTTCCCAGTTTTTGGATCTAATGGAACTTGACCTGAAATAAATAATAAACCGTTAATTGATATTGCTTGACTATAAGGCCCAATAGGCTTAGGCGCTTTATCAGTAAAAACTGCTTCCCTCATTTTAATCCCCATTTAGTTTTAACAATTATGAATTAAAAATTTTATTTATTATTTTTCAAATTTTATATTATGAATTATTAATTTTCTTATAGAATTCAGATATTTCTGCAATATCTTTATTACCTATTCCTAAGGCATCTGATAGTTTTAAGATATCTGAAACATATTTTAATAATGGGGAATAGCTTATACCATAATCGTTTAGGTATTCTAATGTTTTTTCAGCAACGTATTTGCTTAGCTTAACGCTAAATATTTCTTTATAATTATTATTTAACATCATTGGAAATCTTGACCTTAATTGTGCAGAATCAGCTCCTCCCATTGATAATGCTTTTATTAATAAATCCTTATCTATTTTCAATTTATCAGCTACTTGAGAAATTTCTGCTAAAAGAACTGTGTTTGCTGTTAAAAGCAATGTGCTTATCAATTTTATTATGTTTGAATTTTCATTGCTTCCCAAATAAATATATTCTCCCATATCTTTAAGCAATTTATCTGATTTATCAACTAAATCTTTTCTACCCCCAGCATAAAATATTAGTCTACCATTTTCAGCATCTGCAGGACCTCTTTCTATTTTTGCTGAAATATAGTTTAAATTATTATTGTCAACGAAATTAATAACATCGTTTAATTCATCGTATCCCATTGTTGTCATATCAATAATTATACCTTTATAATTAATCAATTCCTTTAATGCAGCTATTACTTCTTTACCTGTTGGTAATAATAATAAAACAAAATCGGAATCTTTTGATTCTGATATGGAATTAAGTGGTTTAAATTTTAGTTGTGATAACTCTTTATAGGCTGAAGGATTTATATCATAACCTTCTACATCATATCCTTTATTTATAAGGTTTTTAGCAATACCCCTACCCATTCTTCCCAAACCAACAATAGCTATCTTCATTTTTCATTCCTCTTTTAATTCCTATTTTTGTTGCAAGGTGATTAAATTTTTTTAAATATGGCTTGTATATAGTTTGGATTTTAAATTTTGGTCATGGGAAAAAGCTTTTTAATAAAAATAGGGGATCCATTTTTTAACAATTTATAAAAAATTAAGAAGTTGAGGAATTATGCACATGTGAAAATAAAATATTTATAAAATAATAAGGTGATAATCGTTTTTTCCTTCTCCTCTTCTTTTGTTTTTATCCACTTTTACAAAATTGTAAAAAACCTGATCTAATAACAAATTATATCTAAAATTTTTCATAAAGATTTATTAACCTATTGTTAACACACTATATTTT
>DAXV01000022.1:264-416 GCA_002506595.1 Acidilobaceae archaeon UBA158 | reverse complement strand
ATATGTGGAATGGAAGGAATAAAATATACGAGAACTGATGGTTATATTTATTTTATCCATTACGATTCTAAAATACATAAGCCGTATTTTCATTACGTAGGTCCTCAAGGTACTTATAAATATGTAGAAAAAATGCAACCTTTAAACTTAAG
>DAXV01000022.1:0-218 GCA_002506595.1 Acidilobaceae archaeon UBA158 | reverse complement strand
ATTCTAAATTGATGGAAATTAAGAAAATGGATTTTAAATTAGCAGCAAAAAGGCTTGAAATAATAAGCCAGAAAATAGAGGAAATAAAGAAATTGCTGAATCAAGACAAGAGGAATTAAAGAACAAAATTATTTCTTAATTTTTTAATAATTTTAGAATGGAAATTTTATTATTGTTAACTGGAGAGTTAACAATTATTTATTAACGAAATCAGTTTA
>DAXV01000061.1:3184-4042 GCA_002506595.1 Acidilobaceae archaeon UBA158 | reverse complement strand
AATGCTATTTAGAATTAAAAAGCAAAGATCCAAACATATTAAATAAATTAATAGATTCTTTAGATAATTCAGATTTTGTAACAGTTATATTAAAATCTTATTTTAGCCAAAGGAAAATAATAGATAAATTTAAACAAAAATTTCTTGAATTAATGAAAAATTTAGATAAGTACGATAACTTAGAAATTTGTAAAAAAGAGTTAAATATAACATTAGAAAATGTAGATTTTAGTGAAGATGGAAAAATTTTATTAACATATGTTGTTACTTTATAATTTTTTGATTATCATTTTTGTTTAACTTAAATTTATTAATAACAAAGTAGTTTAGATAAAAATGGACCAGGAAACCATTAAAAGGATAAAAAACATTAAAAAAACAATAAAAGCAATAATTAGAAATAATTCTGGGGAAATAGAATGTGTAATTTTCTCAGATATGGTAAGATTAGATGTAGTATACAAGATAATTGATTATTTAAAAGAAAAGTATGGAAAAGAATATGTTCTATCGTTTGATACTAGTAGACATATTGTTATAATTCATTCGCCAGATTTTGTTGTTACTTTTTTGTAGTTCTATAATTAATTAAATAATTATATAATTATATAACGGGGTAGATTAGGTATTATAGTATTATGGTATTACATACTACACACTACTATAATATATATCATATCATTATATATCCATCAAGATCTTTAATAAAGCTAAAACATCTAATGCTACTACAATACCTGCTAATAGTTTCAAAAATTCATTATTAAAAAAATTTGGATTCCAAACTAAATATAATTCTACTGCAGTACCACCAATTATGATTACACTTGAAAGTAATCTAGCATCTACCACCCTATA
>DAXV01000061.1:0-3172 GCA_002506595.1 Acidilobaceae archaeon UBA158 | reverse complement strand
TTTATAAATAATTTTTTATAAAAAGATATGCCGCGAGTTAATTACGAAGAATTACAAAAAAAGATAGTAGAAACATTAAAAGAAAATGGTGACATGACAGCATACGACTTAATTATTAGTGTAGCAGGTTCTATAACTAAAGCATATAGTGTTCTATTAGCTACATTGTTATTAGCGTCAGAGGGGACAGTGGAAGCATATTTAGATGGAAATTCTGTATGGATAAGATTATCTGAGGGAGAAGAGGGAGAAGAATGAATGGTTCCTCTTAGAGGTACCAGTGGTACCAGTTTGGATACCAAAAAAGATACCAGAGATACCTATTAGAGATATCTAAAAAATTATAATGTATATAATATTTATGATGCAAGAACAGATAAGAAAAATAGAAAAAATAAAAGAGTTTATAAAACAAATAAAAGAATTGGAAGAAGATATAGAAGCAAAAAAA
The DNA here is from genome assembly GCA_002506595.1 of Acidilobaceae archaeon UBA158. Taxonomy (GTDB): domain Archaea; phylum Thermoproteota; class Thermoprotei_A; order Sulfolobales; family Acidilobaceae; genus Caldisphaera. Next base: position 2,721 of record DAXV01000061.1, on the reverse strand, counting down.
TATACTATAGAATTTTTCAATAAGGAGAATGAAAATGAAACATATATATTATCAATAAAGGATAATAAAGGAAAAGAAATATTTAGAAAGGAAATAGACGATTATGAATACGAGATGTTTGTAACAGGGCTTGATGATATGGCAATATGGACAGATTTCGTTAATGTTATAGTTAGGGATCTAAAAAGGTTAAAGAAAAGCAAGGTAATAAAAGATTTCGATATTGATGTAGATCTAGATTATGGTGCAAAAAAATATGACTACTCTTATAGTGATGCATATATACATATATACCTATATACAACAAAGAACATTGTAAAAGAATTAAAAAAAGAATTTGAAGATACAGATGTAATTATACGGTTTGATAATAATAATGTAGTATATATATTTACTTATATAGAATATGCAAAAAAGGATAATAACTATAAGGTATATGTATCTAAAGAAACTGCAAAATCAGTAATTAAAACTTGTTCATAATCCTATAGTTCTAAAATAGCACTTCCGACTAATAATAAAATTTATAGAAAATACAAAAAATTACGTTTATACCGTTTCTTTTCTATAGATCTTAATTAGACGAACAATATTTGAAATGACTAACATTGTTCCTATACCTTCTTGCACCCCTACCGAAAAAGCTATTATATAATTATATATACTCGGCATACTAACATATAAAACAACAATCATAGAAACTATAGCCAAAATCGTAGACACAATATAAGAAATTTTTTTATGTTGTAATTCTTTTTCCATATTTTTATATTTCCATTTAATATTTATAATTTTTTCTTATTTATATTAATCTTCTATAAGCATCTCAAATTCTAAAGGAGATAATCTAGCTAGTTCACTAGCCCTCTTCTTTAGCTATTTTGTATATCATTCAATATCTTTTCCGAATTTATCTTTCTTGCATAATCTACTGTAGTATTTATCCTTTTATGACCAACCAAGATTGAAACTAATTCTGGGGGATAATTCTTTTCAATCGCGTGTCTTATAAAAGCATATCTCAGGCTATGTGTATTCCATCCAAAGTGTTTTCTTAAGAATAGTTTATATTTGTTCTTATTTACATTCTGAATTAATCCTTCCATTCTCAAATAAAGTGATAAGTACTTTGTTATTTCGGAAGGAATCCTGACAGGTCTCATTATATTAGTTTTCTCAGTTTGTATTTCAAAAGATTGTTTTCTACTATTTATATATTCTTTAAACGCATTTATTGCTTCTCCCGCNNCATTAATTGTATATAAGCAATGCTCACATAAATAAACCTCTTTGCAAAATTAGATTTCCCCAGGTTTAGTGTTGTAGTTAGTATTTTCCCCAGAGATTCTAATTCATTTAATAGTGTTACTCTCGCGAAGTTAAAATCTAATGTCTTATCCCACTTCCCAAGTACAACCGTCATATATTATATTGTTTTGGAAATCTTATTTAAGGTTTCCTTTTGGAAACCTTTCAATGGAATCATCAGATATCATTTTTTGGTCTAAAAATAAGGTGTCTCTTTGGAAACCTTTGGTCCCCAAAGGTTTCCTTTTTTGATTGGCCAGGTCAGGATTTGGATACGTGAGTTTTATATATAAATTTATATTTTTTATATTGTATAGAAATATTAATATGGCAGATAAAATAACCGTTGATGACATAATTATTGCTAATGATGAAAGACGTATGAGAAGAAAAAGGATAGTTTTTATCTTTTTAGTTTTTGCTATCATAATATTGTCGTTAGCAACATTTTATACTATTTATATTATAGTTGCATATGCAATGCCATCTTTAGTACACTTAAATTTGTCGCTAGCAGAAGTTGAAAGTAGTTTAGATTTCTTACTTACATCTATTTTTGCTATTTATGTTGCAATTTCTGTATTGATAACTCCAGAACATACAAAATATTTTACAGGAGTATTATTATTGGGTTTAGGAATTTTTTATTTTAATTCTATCTTATCTATATTTAAACCTCTCTTATTTTTACTAATAGTATTTGGATCTCTCCTAATGCTTGATAGTATAAAGGATTTGTCGGGTTCAGGTATATAAGTTTTATAAGAAAATTGTCTTATTTTTATTTAAATGGAAAATCAATCAGATATTGATGAAATAATTGATAAAATAATCAATGAGGTATATAATAATAAAGAAAACGGTTTGAAATCTACATATAAGAAATTTATATTTCTGAGCTTTGAAACCATAGCTCTATTAATTGCATCTATATTAATGTTAAAAGTGATCGGCATTGTCGGATTAAATAATAATTGGACAAGTGCGATATCTATACAAACGTTGTCAGGTTTGACGTTAACGCAAATTGACAGCAATTTGAACTTTTTATTTAATATAGTTTTGAAATTAGTAGCTTTATTTGGAATATTTATACTTTTAGATATTTTAGAAAATACAAATATTGAAATAATACAAAATATAATAAGAAATTTCGAGATCCGCGGGTATCTTGAAATATTGTCGGGGATAATATTAATAATTTTAGGTATTTTAAATTATAATGATCATTATTTGATAATTCCAATCTATTCAATAGTACTACTATTGATAGTTTTAGGGATTATTTTTATAGTTTCAGGAACCAGGCATTTTATTAATAAAATTATCAATAAAAGTTAATTATAAGAGCGATCAAAACCTTTATAAAAAAATTATTTTTTATCTTTTTTATTTAGCGTCTTTTTCAGCGCT
>DAXV01000073.1:2554-6851 GCA_002506595.1 Acidilobaceae archaeon UBA158 | reverse complement strand
CAACATATAAGGAAGAATTAGAAAGAGCAAGAAATATTATATCTAATATAAGAGAAAAAATTGGATTATTATGGGATAGAGGATTTATTCCTAAACCATCAATAGACTATAATGGATAAGGTGATATAATGTTCGATACAGGTATAGTAATAAGAAAGCCGATAAATAATGATTTGCAAGGACTAGCAGAATTAGTCTATAGATTTTACGCTTTTAATGAAGAATTTGATTCTTCATGGGCAATTGCGCCAAATGCAAGAGAATTAGCCAAAAAATTAGCAGAAGATATGATAAATGATCCCAATATTAGCGTATATATTGCTGATTATGATAATATAATTTCAGGTTATATTAAATCGATAACAATTGAAAATCCATTATTAATCCACAACAAAATAGAAGTAATTAAAGAATTATATGTTAAACCTCAAATGAGAAGAACAGGTATTGCAAGTTTACTAATACAAAAAATTTCTGAAGAAATTTCAAAAAAAGGTATAAAATATATTGCAGTTGAGTTCCCTGTACAGAATTGGATAGCAACTGATTTATACAAAAAATTAGGTTTTAGACCTTATTCTACTACATATATTAAAGAGGTGTGAAAATGTCTATAGAAAGAATTAACATAAGGGAACTCAATGAAAATGATGTAAGCCAAGTAGTTGAGCTTATAGTAAGATTAAAAAGTGTTAATGAGGAACTTGATCCTAATTTTAAAGTTGTTAATAATATATATGATGTAGTCAACAAATACGTCAAAGATTCTATAAACAATGAAAATGTAGTTTTTCTTGTTGCAGAAGATGAGAATGAAAAAACAATAGCTGGTATAATAAGATTTATTGTTATAGATAGATTATTTTATGAACCGAGAATTAAAGCAGAAATTACAGATTTTTATGTAAAACCTATATATAGAAGAAAAAGACTTGGAGTAATGCTTTTGCAAAAGGCTATTGAATATGCTAAATTAAAAGGTGCTGGAATAATAACAGCAATATACCCTTCTGGAAATGATATAGCAGATAGTTTTTATGATAAACAGGGTTTCATACCACTTAACAAAGAGAAATATAAAAGTTGTATATGAAAAAGCTTAAATTAATTTTTTAAATAAATTTAATTTTTTAAATAATATTGGAGATTATTAATGTATATAAAATTAAATTATATTAATTTTAAACATTAATCAAAGACTTGAGGATAAAAATGGTTCAAAAAAATATAGAGGATTTTATAAATGAGATAAATGGTTCCATTGGAAAAAACAAAATCATTACGGATGATCTTATATTAAAACTGTATTCAAAAGAACCTTCTGGTTTAGTTGGAAAAATAAGTGCTGTAATATTTCCAGAAAATAAAGACGACATTTCAAAAATTTTAAGTAGCGCATATAAATATGAAGTAAACATCTACCCCCAGGGGAGTTCTAGTAGTTTATCCGGAAATGCCGTTCCTTTAAAAGATGGCGTTATAGTTAGCTTTGAAAGAATGAATAGAATCAAAGAAGTAAATACAACAGACAATATAGCAATCGTTGAACCTGGAATAAGAATAGATGAATTAAATTTATTCTTAGAAAAAAGTAATTACATGTTCCCTATTGATCCAGCGAGTCAATCAGTAGCAACAATTGGAGGTGCAATAAATAACGGAGCTGGAGGCTTAAAAGGAGCAAAGTATGGAACGATGAAAGATTGGGTTAATGGAATGGAAATAGCTCTACCAGATGAAAATGGGACAAGATTATTCTTAGGATGTATGACAGTAAAATGTAGAAAAGGATATGATTTGGCTAGATTGATAATTGGAAGTGAAGGAACTTTAGCTTTAGTCACTGAAGCAGTTTTAAGGATAACGCCTATACCTGAAAGTATAGTTACTTCCTTAGCATTATTCGATAATTTAGATGACTTATTGGATAGCTTTATAGAAATGAAAACAAGCGGAATTCAGCCTTATATTGCAGAGTTTATGGACAATAAAACTGTTGAAATTGCATCAAAAGGTATTGATATAAATTTTGATGCTAATGGGAATATGCTCCTTTTAAGTATTGATACAACTAAAGAATCTTCTGAAAGAATGAAAAAATATTTAGAAAACTTATTTAAGAAGCATAATGCAAATAAAATAATTACTTCTTTAAATCAACAAGAAGCAGAAGAGTTAGGCTTGTTTAAAATTAGAAGGAACTTATTTGCTGCACAAGTCTCAATGGGCTATTCGCTTTACGGTAATGGAAAAAAATTGCAAGTTTTTATAGAAGATATAGTTGTACCTCCATCAAAAATTAAATTAGCCATAAATAAGGTTAGAGAGGTTTCAGAAAATTATGGTCTACCTGTAACAATTGGAGGGCATATCGGAGATGGAAATATACATCCCAGCGTTGTTTATGATATAACTGATGAGAACATGAAAAATAAAGTTGTAAGCTGGTATAAAGATGTAATGAAAATAGCATTAGATCTTAATGGTAGCATTAGTGCTGAACATGGAATAGGATTACTCAAAAAAGATGGATTAATTATGGAAATGAATCATTACAACTCATTAAAGGAAATCAATATTATGAAGTCCATTAAATCATTATTTGACCCTAAGGGAATATTAAATCCCGGTAAGGTGCTTTAATTGAAAGTTAATATAAAATCATTATACGATGAAGTTAACAGATGTGTATATTGCGGATTTTGTGAAGCTGTATGCCCAACAATAAATTTAGGACCACACAGAGGGTATGGCCCAAGAGGAAGAGTTAATTTAATTAAAGATTTCATAGAAAACAAAAAAATCACAACAGAATTTTTAGCAAGTGTTTTTTCTTGTCTACTTTGCGATGCTTGTTTAATCGTTTGCCCAGCTAAAATAGATACGGGTAGAATTGTAAGAGATGTGAGGTCTATTATTAGGAATGAATATAAATCAAGTATAAATGAAAAAATAACAATTAGAGAGAGATGATTAATAATGGATGTAAAAGATATAATGGAATTATTAGGAGAAATAACAATTAAAACAGGTTTACCAGTACCAATAGATAAATCAAAAATTTTTGAATGGGCAAATAATTTTAACATAAATAGAAAAGGTGAAATATATCTTTATACAGGAGCTCTTTATCAATTAATTCCTTATATAAATTATACTGTAAAATATTTAGATTCCATTTCAAAATTGCCTAGCGGAGATTCATTAATTAATTTAGCTAAAATTATAATTAAAATATCCCCTTACTATCTATCGTCGATAATTAAACCTAGTATTAAAGAAATTAATGAAAACAATGCTATAGTTAGAAATATCGCAAAATTGCTTATAAAGATAGACAAAAATATTGCCTATTTGTATGAAGATGATATTTATAGTGGAGTACTGCTTTATGATATGGGTTTAGACGATTATTTTTCAATACATTCACAAAAAGTTTTCAAATCTTTTAAAAATAGAAATGTAAAAAAGATTATCACAATAGATCCTCATACTACACATGTAATGAGAGAAGGATATCAAAAATTTGTAGATAATTATGATATAGAAGTAATTAATTATTTAGAATTGCTAAGCAATACAAATATTGATTTAGGTAAGCTTAATAAAACTTTAACAATTCATGATCCATGTGTTTATTCAAGATATGAAAATATAGTTGATCAGCCAAGAAAATTGCTTAAATCAATGGGAATAAGAATAAAAGAACCTAAAAGATCAGGCAAAAATACTTATTGTTGTGGAGGACCTTTAGAATCATTATCGCCTAAGTTTTCTGAAGATATAGCTAAATCAAGGATAGATCAACTTTTATCTCAATCTGATACAATAATTACAATGTGCCCTATATGCAAAGCAAATTTAAGTAGAGTAAAGCCAGACTATGCAAAATTAATTGATATTTCAGAAATATTAACATCAAATATTTAGTTTATTCATCATCTGGAGGATTATTTTCATCTACATTATCTAAGTCTGATAGATCTATTTCTATTGTTTCACCTGGTTCATTATTTTCGGGTAATTGTTCTCCTTCGCCCTCGCCACTTTTCATTTTCTTTATAACTGCCTTCCATGAATATCCGCAATTTGGACATTTGAATGATCCCATAATAGTAATAGAAACTCTTCCATATTTATCTGGAATCGGTGAAACAACTGTCCATGTTTTATCTGGCTCTTTAACCTTCGTTCCACAGTTTGGACATGTAAATGGATCTTCTACTTTTTTTCTTGGCAAGCACATTCACCTCTTTTATTTATTAATTTATAGGATTTATAAGGTATTAGATTCATA
>DAXV01000073.1:0-2492 GCA_002506595.1 Acidilobaceae archaeon UBA158 | reverse complement strand
TTAATTTTTATAATAAATAATATATCCTATAAGCGATTTTAATGTTGAATTTAATGCTCTAATGTTTGCTTTCATTTTACCACCTATCCTAGGATTTGCTCTTCTTGGAGGAGCCTTGTATGTAAATTCACAAATTTTACATCTATTTTTCTTTAAGAAAAGTAAGAATTCTAGACCAAATGTTTCACCTAAACGAGGCTTAAAACCGTCTAGACATTGTTTTTTATATACCCTGAAATTGGAATATACGTCTCTTACCATAACTATTTTTTTAAATATTTTAGACGATATTCTTTCAGAAACCCTGGGCAGCTTGTCTCTTGACGCCACTAAAACACCACAATCATTTTTAACAAACTCATCCAGCAAAAAAGGAATTAGTTCTGGCGGATTTTCTAGATCAGCATCAATTGTTACAATAATATCATCTATCGAATTCAATATACCATACCATAACCCTATAGTTTGACCCTCTCTGCTTTTAACAATTGTTTTATCAGCAAGCATATAGGAAATTTTTGCAGTGTTATCAGTTGATGAGTCATCGACTACAATTATGTAAACTTTAAGGCCTAAATTTCTAATTCTTTTTATTAAATTTGCTATATTTTCTTCTTCATTATATGTAGTAGTTATAACTGAGATTTTATCGTAAATCAAATCCCATCCTAGTAAAAATTTATTTATAACTAACCTTTTATAATATTTTGGTGATATTTATAAAAGAAGCAAACAATGATAATAATTTAGATAATGAGTTAAAGAGAGCATTACTGCTATTAATTTCTATGAATATTATGGGTTTTGCCGTATATTATTATTTGGTCTTTACTCCATATAAATATATTGGATCATTTAAGGGATGGCCAATATATGTGCAATATATACCCATATGGATGTTGTTATTGTATCTACTATTAATTTCAATTTCTATAGTAATTATATTCTTAAGTGTAAATATTAATGAAAAAAAGGTAAAAATTTCACAACTAATTACTTGGTTTGGAATATTAATCTCAATAATATTAACTGGAGTATCATATATGTCATCTTTTAAATTAACATATTCAATAATGGGCGGTTATTCCGATTCTTATATTATCCAAATAGGAGCTGCTAAAACCTTATTAGAATTGCAAAATCCATATTCTTCTAGCTATTTGCAAAACTTAATACTAAAGGAGTCTTATCCATATTATACTTACATTTTTAAATATCCTTTCTCTTACTCTACCAGTAAAATAATTGGGTTTGTATCATTTTATGATTATTTAGCATTTGCAATGATTTATTATATTCCAAAGGTATTGTTAAATATACCAAAGAGCATCTATGACGCAATAATATATGTAATATCTTTGTTATTCGTTTATAGAAAGATGAAAGGGTTTTATAGGAATCTTTTTCCATTAATACTAGCTAGCTCTTCTTTCATTTTTATAGGAGAGCCGGTATTTTTTAGTCCTATTATAGGATGGATAGCTTTATCATTGGTAGCCATTGCTTATTATGATTACCCTTTAATTTCAGGTATATTATTTGGTCTCGCAGGTTCTTATAGAGAGACAGCAATAGTTTACTTTTTATTTTATTTAGTTGCATTACATTATGAAAAACATAATGCAAAGAAGGCATTTGAAGGATTTTTAATTTCATCTTTAATAATAAATTTGCCTTTTCTAATTCTGAGTCCTTACGAATTTATAAAAGGAGCATTATCGCCTATAACTTTCAATTTAATGCCGATAGGTGTAGGTCTTTCTACAATAACGCAATATGGAATATATCTGCCTAAAACCTTATATACATTAATGTTTATTGGTATAATCTTAATTGGATTACTTGCTTATATAAAATATTATAAAAAATTAAAATATGCTGGTTTAGCTATACCTGCTATAGCCTTTTTATTCTATTATAGACCCATGCCATTTTATTATATGTGGTCTCCATTTTTTATTATAATAGCAGCTTCAACTTTATTTTATAAAAACAATGATAACCATAATTATAATATTAAAACTAATTGGCTTTTAATATCATATGAATTGATTATATCTTCTATAGTTTTATTTTTACTAATGTACATAATTAAAATTGCCGATCTTGTTTTAATTATGGGATTAATTGGGTTACTGTTAATTTCAATAAACATTTATTTATATGGCACACGTAAATTCGAAACATATTATAAACCAAAGTATGCCACTTATGTAATCTTGTTATTAATAATCATAGCTGGCTCATTGGCAATAAAATATACACCTTCGATATCAATATATATATCATCTAAGGCATATCAAAATTCGCAAGAATTGGCAATAGAAATGGCTTCCCTAGAGTTAACTCAACTTCACAATCCATATAATATAAATTTCTATTTGCCTATAATAAAAAATGCTTCTTTTGGATACATATCAAAAGTGATTCCATATAATCAATCCATAATAAATATAACTAAAATTGATCCACAAAGAACATTTTTCATGTAT
>DAXV01000051.1:296-11064 GCA_002506595.1 Acidilobaceae archaeon UBA158 | reverse complement strand
AAATTTTCTATAAAATGACTAAAAGCATATTTAGCTTATTAGTGTTAAGGGGAAAATCCTCTTTGGGAGAGGATTGATAACCCCTTATATAGAAGTTTATTAGTTGAAAAGTGAATAATATTTAGGACTTGGCCGAAAAGTTAGGTTTATCTTCGGGACTTGGGAAGAGATAGAGCTTAAATCTGTGGAAGGTAAACCCTCCATAATGTCTCTTACCATTTGATGAAACCTCGGCTGTGAGTTAAGAGGGATGAGGTTTCTTTCTCAAAGAGGCAGGAAATCTTCATCACACAATGATGATTCCGCTTTATAGGCGAGTAGTTTGCTCGTTATTCCATATCAATTGCTATAACCCTAGCCATTGAACCGCTTGCATTTTTAATTTTTAATGGTAAAGCTATTATTAAATATTTCTTCTCTTCTATTAATTCATCTAAATTTGCCAAATCCTCTATAATTACTATTCCATTAGAAAGGAGTTTTTTATGTACTTTAAAGTCTTGATGTGCATATGGTTCAATACCCAATGTATCTATACCAATTAATTTTATTTTGTGTTCTATTAAAAAGTCAGCAGCATCTTCAGAAAGACCTGGAAAATCATATTGAAATTCTTTTGTAAATCCTCTTTTTTTATACCACCCAGTATTTAATAAAATGAATTTGTTATCATATTCTTTTTTCCATTTATTTTTTAATTCGTTTGCATTTATTTCAGTTCCCTTAACATTAATTTTTATTGAATATCCTTCTCCGACTAATTTATCAAGCCCTATTTTATCTATCGTATTTCCATTTTCTATCATATGATAAGGTGCATCTATATGAGTACCTGTATGCGTGGAAGAAGAATATATCTCAGCATTATATCCATCTCTTGGCAAAATTGATACAGGCTTAATATCTAATAAAGGATTTGTTGGCCATATAGGCATATAAGTTTCTAATGTAACGCTAAGGTCATAAATATGTTTTATGTCCATTTAATTCTCCCATATTTAAAATTTTAATAAAGTATTTAAATTTAAGCTTTTTAAAATGTTATAAATATTGTTCTTAAAAACTTAATTTTCTAAAAATAAAGGGCTTTCTCCCTTTATAATTTCTTTTCTTAGCTTAATAAGGGAAAAAGAATGTGGTTTGCAATAGCAATGCTATTCATAGCATTATTATCCTCTTTAGACATAGGCATATATTCATACATCGGATATAGAACAAGTGTTACACCATTTCAATATGGATTAATAAGTGCTTTATGGAGTGCAGTATTTATTACATCAAATCTATTGTTAGGTAAGGTTTCAGATAGAGGAAATAATAAGTTACTAATTGTCATCTCATTTTCATCTATTTTAATGACAGGAGTACTTTTTTCATTTCATAGCTTAACATTTTTAGCATTAGCTTATATGTTTCATGCATTAGGCGTTGCGTCATCAAATCTGGCAATCTCTTCTACAATTTTTGAATTGAAAAGTAGCGATAAGTGGAATTATTACATAGAATTACAAAAGCTTTCATTTTACTTTATTAGAGGTCTTGGATTGCTTTCATTTTATTTCATAGGAAACATAATACCGTTTGATTATTTTATCTATTTTGCTGCAATAATAGGTTTTGTTTCATTTTTATCATTACCAAAAATACCTTTAAGAATTGAAAGATCTTTACATTCTTTAACAAAGGATTTTGATTCTATAACAAATAGGATAAAGGTCTTCTCATATTTAGCCTATGATAATATATCATCTTTTCCAAATACTTTAAAAGACAAATATTTCTCATATAAAAGAATTTCAGCAAGGTACATATCATTATCTATGTTCTTTGCAACCTTTACCGGTGATTATATTTTTACAATATTACCTTTAATAATTAAATCCGAAATAAGTATTAATTTATTATGGTTATCTTATGGAATAGCTGGATTTATAATGGGTTTAACTTTGATATTAATTTCAATGTTAGGATCAACAGATAATAAGAATATTGCTTTGCTATCAATATTGTTTAGAGGCATTTTACTTGTTATATTATTATCATTTATTAACAATGTTTTAAATTTAATTGCATACATAGCAGTATCTTCTCTATTATTTGGCATAATAGATACAACATTATATAATATTTATTCGGATAGCTCAAGTGGTTATGGGTCTCATATTTATTATACTTTAAGAGAATTAGGTACTCTATTTGGTTCATTAATAGTTGGTATAGCATTTACATTAGGAAAAGAGGTTTTCTTAGCTATTCCAATAATTTCAACAATATTATCCATAATAATGATTATTTTGGCATAAGTAATTGTTAACCGGGGAGTTAACAATGGATAATCTAATGTTAAAGTCTTAATAATTAATCTTTTTAACTTGGCAAATAATTAAATATAAGTTTTGTTTTTATTACTTATTATCTGGATTGATAAAAGTGCCTAAAAAGAAAAGTAATGTAAATAAAAAAGATAATAAAAATGAAAATTCCGAAAAGAAAAAGAAAACTCAAAAGCAGGCAAAATTAAGCGATAATGAATTTAAAGAATTTACAAATAATATTTCTAATGAAATTGTAAATAAGTTTGGTCTTGATTTAATTAAATTAAAACCTGATGATATAAAGGATTTAGTTGAAGAGATAATAAATTCCATTGTCGAATCTAGAGTTACAAAGCCTTCTGAAGAATCATTATTGAAGAAATTTGTGAATTTAAGAGATCAATTTATGAAAGCAATTGCTGGAAGATTATTAGAAAAGGATGAAGTAAATTCTAGGGAAAGGTTAGAATTCATAATTGCATATGCCCCAGAAATAGCAGGTAAGGCATCACCGAAACTTTATAGGATTGCTAAACAATTTAACGCAAATGATTTGATAGATACTTTAAGGCAACTTTGGAATCAATATGGCTTCCCATCTCCTATTAAATGTCCTGTCTGTGGATTTAATTCCGTTATGCCAGATATGAACTGCATTGTTTGCGGTTCATTGCTCGATGAAAAGGATATAAAGAATGAAATTAATTTGAAAGAACAGCTTTCAATGTTAAAGAGGGTTTATAATGATAAATTGATAAGGGAAATTTTAGATTCTGGTTACATAGTTTTTGACGGAGAAATAAAGCCCCCTAGCTTAAAGGAAAAAGATAAGATAAGCGTTTCTTTACATTTAAATAAAGATGAAAAGGAAATTTTATTAAAATTATTGGACAATACTTAATTTTACATCTAATTCCTTTAGGTTTAATTTTTCGCAAGTATTGCATATTTCTTTATCTGAAAACCCAGCACAAATTTTACATCTATTTTCTTTTAATTTTTCTAAAAAATTTCCAAGTTTTCCTATAAGCCTTTCACTACCAAAATCCAATTCTGGTCTATTACCTACTATTGAGTAAAATACATTTTTTGATTTTATATAAGGCAAACACAGTGGTTTAACATTTATACCAGATAAAAATTCATATGAAACTAAGGTTTCCCCTTCTATTCCAGAAATTGGGTAAAGGAATTTTATACCGTTGTATTCCATGAATTCAAGAGATTCCGAAAGGAAATTAGCTTCCCCATTTATTAAAGAATCAATAATCATAAGAGATATATCAGTTCTACTTATTGGTAAAAACACGAATTCATAACCTAAAATTTTGGCTGCTTTTATAGACCAAGCTCTTTCAAACCTTATGCATTCTTGTAAAGATAGTTTTTCTGGAGGAATGATATTAATTTCTGCTATAAATAAGTCTGATTTGTTTTCTAATAAGTTTCTTATTTCTTCAATATTATATCCTTTAGGTATAATTATAGCAATTTTAGACTTAAACTGCTTTTCAATTCTATAAACCAAATTAGATAATGCAATAGATGAGCTTGGAGAAAAATGTGTTATTGGAATAACAATTTTGCTATCAATGTTTAAAGCTTTTGTTTTATTTATTTCTTTTTTTACATTTTTTTCCATAACATTATTTAAGCATTTAGCACAAATATATTCACCACTATATGCTCTGTAATAGACTGCTTGCCTCTTCTTGCATATTGAACATATTTTATTCATTTTTATCCATGATTATCCTATGAAGGAATATAAAAAATTTTTACCTAATAATAAGTAGGAGGGAAATCAAATTAGTAATATTTCCTATTTTTCTGATGTAAAAGATCTATTCATAAATTTTTCTCTGCTTAAGTTTAGAGTAAGATAGATAAGGTAATACCAACATAAATAAATATTGATGGATAGGTTGTGTAAGGCTTATGAATAGAGAAATATCTACTCTGGCAGGTATTTGTATAACTACGCAGTATTTAATAGAATATATTTAAGGAGAGGTGTAATAATATATGGCTACTAATGAGGCTAAGCAATTAGAGTTGATAAAGGAATCTACATTTAGGCCAGAAATAGAAATAGAGGCTAGAAAGCTTTTATTAAAAGAAATTTATGAAGGAGTTTTAAAAGAATACAATAAAAGGGCCCCTAATGGAGGTTTATTAGCAGATCTTCCTCAATGCGTTAAAGATTATATTGAGGGGAAAAGAGAAGAGCCTTGTGAAGATGATATGAAATTTACATATAATGCAATAAAAGTCTTGCAATCTAGATATATGGTTAAGAGCCAGTTAATGAATCCGCTTGAAACGCCATCTATGGTTATGAGAAGGGTTTCAGAAGGTTTTTCTCCTAGAGTAGATAAAGAAAAATTATATGATTTGCTAATAAATGGAAAATTTATGTTCAATTCTCCAACATTATTTAATATGTTTTCAGATGGTGCAAAAGGCGCGTTAAGTGCTTGTTACGTTACCCCAGTATTTGATAGTATGGAAGGTATATTAGATGGTGTTAAAGTTCAGGCTTTAACATTTAAATATGGAGGAGGCCAAGGTTTTAGTTTTTCAGAATTAAGGCCTAGAGGAGATATAGTTGCAGGAACAAGTGGAGTGGCTAGCGGGCCATTAAGTTTTATGAGGCTATACGATGTTGCAACAGATGTTGTTAAACAAGGGGGTAAGAGAAGAGGAGCAAATATGGGAATACTTCACATATGGCATCCTGATATATATAATCCAAAGTACGATTCATGGCAAGCATTATCTAATACATTGCCTCCTCAAATAAGGGCATTTATAAGGGCAGTTAAGGATGCATTCGATCAAATAGAAAAAGATGATTTATATGAAATAAATCCTATATTAAAAGAAATGACGGAAAGGCTATCTAAAGAAGGATATTATATGCCAGAAGATGCTGGATTTATTCAATCCAAGAAGAGCCCTATGCAAGATACATTTTTAACAAACTTTAATATCAGTGTTGGCATTAACGATGCCTTTATGAATGCTTTATTAAATAATGAAGATTGGTGGATGATAAATCCAAAATATAGCTCAGATAATAATGGAATTTATAGGATTCATTATAGTGTGAGTATGAAAACTGGTCTTGGGAGATTAGGGAAACTTATTGAAGAAAATAAATGGTTATTAGATAATCCATATTTAAATATATATGAAGATGTGTTTGAAAAAAGTAAGTCATTGGCTTTGAGGGATTTAGAAGAGGAAAGTAAGTTATCAAATAAGAAATTAGATTTAAATGAAAGAAATACAAAGACATGGAAGATTAATTCAAGGATTTTATGGGAAGAAATTATTAAATCTGCATGGGAAGGAGGAGATCCAGGATTAATTTTTGTAGATAACCATAACAAATATAATCCGACCCCATGGCTAGGTATAGTAACTGCAACGAATCCCTGTGGGGAGCAACATTTATATCCATTTGAAAGTTGCAATTTAGGTTCAATAGATTTAAACAAATATATTAATGATAATAAATTTAATCTAAAAAGTTTCTTCAATGATATACATATAATAGTTGATTCGATGGATGCAGTAATTGATTTCAATAAACATCCAGATAAAAGGCAAACATTAATAAACTCAATAACAAGAAAAATAGGTTTAGGCATAATGGGTTTAGCTAATGCATTATCTAAATTGAATTATCCATATGATAGCGATGAGGCAGTAGCATTCACTTTAATTATATCTTCAGCTATAGAAGTATTTGCGTGGAAAAGGAGTTGGGAGTTAGGAGCAAAATTAGGTTCTGCCCCTGTTTTTGAATGTAAAAGATGGGATTGGAAAGAAATGAAATGTATTGAAAAGGCAGATGTTAATGAGACTTTAAAATTGCACACCCCAGCTTTATTAAAGGCAAGTGAAGTTATGAAGATTAAAGACGGTTTTATAAAGGTAAAATATCATGATGTAAAAATACCTGCTGATATATCAAAGAGATTTGTGGGAGAAACTTCTAAGAGAGTTGAAGAAGACGGTACAATAAATTTAGTGAAGGAAGAGGCATTTTATAAGGTATTAAATGATGTTTTTGGAATAGCAAGAGATGAAATCGATAATTATTTAGAAAACTTCTCAATAAGCAATGAGAAAAGCTTGCTTGTAAACGCATTATTTAAGCCTGCAGATACTTGGAATAAATTAATTGAATATGGTAAATCAATTGGTGCAAGAGCCCCAAGGAATAGCGTTGTAAATACTGTTGCTCCAACAGGGACTATTAGTATAATCTCAGGCACAAGTTCTGGAATAGAACCATATTTCGCTTTAGTATATTTAAGAAGGGTTGCTATAGGAGAATTCTGGGAAACAATATCTATATTTAGGGATAAAGTATTAGAAATAGCAAAGAAATATAATTTATCATTTGATTTCTTAGACAGTTTATTTAAGATGATATCATCTCATAAAGGTAGTATAAGATGGGCTTTAAGTGATATAGAAAATTACATAATCAGCATGAGCACTGAAGAGAAAGAAGGTAATAAGATAATAGCTAAAAATGATTATAAGGAATTACTAGAAGAAATAAGAAAGCTCGCAAAGCTATTCCCAACAAGCATGGACTTCGATTTGTGGTATCATCTATCTCATCAAATAGCTTCCCAAATATACACAGATCAGGCTATAAGTAAAACAATTAATTTGCCAAGCGATGCAAAAATAGATGATGTTTATACAACATATTTTGTTGCATGGCTTGGAGGATTAAAGGGAGTAACAATTTATAGAGATGAAAGCAAAGGGATCCAGGTAATATACTTTGGTGGGGAAGCAAAAAACATATTAATTGAGCCCATTAAGAAAAAGACGAAATCAAGGATGGCAATAGTAAGGAAAGAAATGAAGGTAACTGATGTTGAGTCAGATAGAAAGATTTCTCAATTATTTGGCATATCAAAAGATAGCACAAAAGGCGTTGTTAGTTTAAGGCCTGATGAAAACAGTACATGTAAGACATGTGATCTTTAAAATTTTTTAATTTTACTTATCCAGTATTTTTTTGATGAAAAATGAGTAATAAAGATAGAAAGAGGAAAGAAAATAATTTAGAAAATAAAAAAAGAAATTTAAATAAAGGAGATATATTATTTATATCAACTATTATATTAATAGTTGTACTTGGTTTATTTGCATATTATTTTTATGGCTTTTCTTTCGTTATTGTTGATGGAATAAGCATGAAACCTACTTTACATACAGGGGATATAGCTATTTTATACAAAGAGCCATATCAAGACATAAAAGTTGGTAATATTGTTGTTTACAATTATTATGGTACACTGATCATACATAGAGTAATAGGAATATATAATCATAATGGAATGGAATGCTTTATAATAAAGGGTGATAATAATCCAATACCGGATCCAGGTTTTCCTCAATGCGGCTATTATACTGTAGATGGTTACACTACGCAAGGAGTTCCATATTATGAAATAAAAGGAGTTATATTAACTTATAATGGCAATACACCAATTGTTATACCATATATTGGATCATTTGCATTGGCTATAAGAGGTACTGGTAGCGATACATTCTAAATTTTTAAATCTTGTATTTTAATATTATTATTAATTAAAAACTTACTGATCTCTCTAATCCATAGGCCAACAGTTTTATTTTCTGAAAGCTCTTTTAATACATTTACTTCATTGCTTTCTAATATATCAATTAAAAATGGTAAATTTTCTTTAATTTTTCTTAAAGCCATCAAATGAAAATCACATAAACTATAATTTGAAACCTTATTTTTAGCTTCTCTTTTACAAATATAGCACATCTCTTCTGGTTTTTCAATACCTAAAGCGATTGCTAAACTTCTCCCAATGCCTTTATCGTTTAGCTTGTCTTTTATTATTTTAGTTAGGAACTCTTTTGCTTCATTTACTACTTCTTCCTTAGTATATTTTCCTTTTGATATTAATTCCAGTTTTTCTTCAAAATTTCTAGTTAACTCAGGTGATGTTAATTCATTTGATACTAGTTCAATGGCTTTATATACTGCATATCCTAGATTAGTTACTTCAGTACTTTTCCCATTGTTAATTAAATATTTTCTTTTATATAGCAATTCAATAATTCTAGCCCTAGTTGCTTCAGTGCCTATATTAACTCTTTCCATCCATCGTAGTAATGATGCTCTACTAAGAATTACATTAGTCTTTGGCCATATAGTTTTTAATTCAACTTTTATTATTTTTACCTTATCATTTTTCTTTAAAATTGGTATTTCATTAGTTTTTGGATATGAAAAAGTATAGTATTTTAACCATCCTTCATCTAATACAACCAAACCTTCAGCTTTATATTTTCTATTTTTATTATCGCTTAACGCTACAAAGCTTTTTCCTAAAATTGCATCTTTTGAAAATGCAGACAAAAATCTTCTTACTATAAGATCATAAATTTTTAAGTAATCCCCAAATATTTTTTTGGGCATTTCTCCTGTGGGATATATTGCTGGATGTGCAGGGTCATCTTCCTTTCCTTGAATGGGATTTAAAATGCCTTTTGTTTCTTTTAATAGTTCATCGATTAAATTCTTATAGCTTTGTTTAGATAAGTCATTCATTATTTGCTTATAGTTTATAGTTTTAGGTAATTTTTGGCTATTTGTTCTAGGATAGCTGATTAAAGTTTCTAAATAAAGCTCTTCTGCTATACTTTGTGTCTTAAACGGAGAAAATCCATAAATTTTTGAAGATTCTTTTTGAAGGTCTCCTAAATTAAAGGCTGGAGGAGGAGGAATATTTTCTTTGCCTTCTTGATAATCATCGACATTTAAAATTGGGTTTTCTTCTAGATATTTCTTTATCTCTTTTGCTTCAGAAATCGTTTTTGGAGACCAATTTTTAGGAGTTATTAAAAAACTTTTGTTATCATACTCACCTATTATTAATATTGATAAAAATGGTTTTGGTAAATAGAGGTTTATTTCTATCCATCTCCTTATCGCCTCTGCAAGAGTTGGACTTTGAACCCTCCCTGCGCTTAACGAAATGTTTTTGTTTGTTTCATTTTTAAATGATTTCATAAGAAGTCTTGAAACATTTATACCCCATAGCCAATCCAATTCGTGTCTTGCAGAGCCTGCATTTACATTTTCAAAATCTAATGGAGTTAGCTTATTAAATGCTTCTACAATATCATTTTTTGTTAATGTAGAGTATTTCATTCTTTTTGCTTTTTTTACGTCTCCAAAGTTTTCTATTATTTTATAACCTATAACGCTACCTTCTATATCAAAGTCGCAGGCATTTATATAAGAACTTGCCTTAGGTAAAATTGATGACATCATCATATAATATGGTTTTGTATAATAAGCAGCTTTATCAAATTCCCATAGTGGTTTCCAAACTATTTTTACTATAGGTACGCCTCTTCCGTTAGTTGATGGCCCAAATAAATGACCAGCGCTGGGCAAAATTAAAAGTGTTTTATCATCATTCTTAATTACATAATATGGGATTTTATAATACCTACACTTCATTAATTTTCCATAACTTCCTAATGCCATTGCTATTTTTTCAGCTGCCTTTGGTTTTTCAGCTATTAATGCTATAAAATCTTTATACGAGTAACAATTTCTATTAATTTTACTCATAGTTCTCCAACTATTTTATATTATAAAGAAGGTTAACTTTTTTTACTGGCACAGAAATTGCTTATTATCTCAAAAATTTTCTTGGATTTTTCTTCATCAATTTTTGTAGATTCCTCTTCAGGTAATGAAGAAATTACAGAAAGGATGAAAGAATAGTTATCAGAACAAATATTTAATAGCATTATAGCAGTTGTATCTTTTAAACCCATCTCCATAAGTTCTTTTATAGCCTCTTTTGCTTTTTCGTAATCAATATCACCAAATGTTTTTAAATAATCCCATGATCTTTCTTGCAAAGAATTTATTTGAGGGGATTCTTCAATCCTTCTTTCCATAAAATATTTTGCTTCATAATAAGAAATATAGCGCCTCTCTTCAATCCTTCTTTCCATAATATAAGACCCCTATTGGGCATTTTGTTGGGTAAAAGGTTTAAGGTGAACTGCATATGTTATTATGGTTTTTTCTTTATTACCTAAATTAACTTTTACTACATAAGCTTTTCCTCTTTTATCTACTATTGTTCCAGTTAATCCATGGAATCTTCTATGGGGCATCCCATCATGGAAAGAAGAGTTTATATAAATTACAACTTTATCCCCTATATTATAAGGATACAATGCTTTACTAAGTCTGGGAACTCCTCCTCTTTCTCTAATATGCTTTCTTAGCATATTTCTTGTCTTGTTTCTATATCCTGTCGATGCTTTTACCATTTCTATCACCTTACAGTTAAAGGCCTCGACAATTATAGGTATAGATAAGTTTATAAATTTTCAATGGAAAACCTTTTCCTTTT
>DAXV01000051.1:0-257 GCA_002506595.1 Acidilobaceae archaeon UBA158 | reverse complement strand
TTTGGGAGAGGATTGGTAACTCCTTATAGAAGTTTATTAGTGTAAAATTGATAATATCTAAACCTTAGCTGAAATAGCCTGGTCTTATCCTTGAGGGTTAGGAACTTAAGCCTATAGAGAGCAAATTCTCTTAAACTTTCATGCTAGAAAATATAAAATGGTTGTTAAATAGAACATCCGCTTTGAGTTAAGAGGTAACAATGTTTCTTAAAGAAGCAGGAAATTATCACAATGAGAAGATGTCCTCTAACCTCCTC
>DAXV01000065.1:32631-44763 GCA_002506595.1 Acidilobaceae archaeon UBA158 | reverse complement strand
GATCATTATAGAGGTAGACCTATAAAAGTAGCTATGTGTGCATGGATTGGTGATAGATGCATAGGGGCATCTTGTAGATATGCATATTGTGAAAAGAAGGCCATGTTACCAGACGGCAGATGTGCTTTTGCAGTTGAAAATCAACCTAAAAAGATGAAATCATTCGAAGAAGAGTTAAATGAAGAAGACGAAGTAGATTTGCCACAAGGTTTTAAGGGTCTTCCAAAGAAGAAAATTTAATCCCACCTTTTATATAAATTATTTGGTATATTTAAGGAATCTAAAATTTTTCCTACCATAAAATTAATTAAATCATCTATATTGTTTTTATTTGAATAAAAACCTGGTGATAGAGGAATTATTATACCTCCATAGTAGGCTATTCTAAGTAAATTTTTTAATTCTGCAATACCTAAAGGTGTTTCTCTAAAAGCTACAACTAAAGGTCTTCTTAATCTTAAATGAGCTAATGCTGCTCTTGAGATTAAAGTTGATTCTATTCCATTGGCTATTAGACCAATAGTTTTCATGCTTGCTGGGCATATAATCATACATTTAGATATATTACTGGAACTAGCTAACGGAGAATTGAAGTCATTTTCATTGTAAATATTTGCATATTTTTTTAAAATATTTATAAAATTATCCTTATCTATACCTTCTTCTGCCTTAGCAACTTCTATGGATGAATCAGAATACATTATCCCTTTTATGTTTATTTTTAATTGATTTAAAACTTCTATTAATCTTAAGCCGTATTTTATTCCACTTGCTCCAGTTATAGCAACACTAATATCTTCACATTCCATATAAATACATCTCCATATTTACTTTTTATTTTCAATTGCAATATAAATATGTGAGGTGTTAAAATTGAGTAAATATGAAGGAATAAGTTATTCTAATGTAGGAATCAGAGTTAGGCTAAGTAGAATACTTAAAAATGATAGAGCCGTTATATTTGCATTTGATCATGGTTTAGAGCATGGCCCAAGAGATTTTCTGGAAGATAGATATATGGCAAAAACAATTTTAGAAAAAGTTGTTAAAGCCGGTGTAGATGCAATAATGTTATTACCTGGTATGGCAAGGCTAACATATGATATATGGCAAAACAAAGTTGCATTAATTGTAAAATTAACAGGAAAGAGTGATATAAGACCTCAAGATAAGCATTATTTACAATCTTCATTAGGTAGTGTTGAGCAAGCAATATCCTTAGGTGCCGATGCAGTAGCTGCAACAGTTTATTGGGGTAGCGATTATGAGGATGAAATGATTTCACATTGGTATGAAATAAAAGAGACCGCCACATATTATGGTATGCCAGTTTTACAACTTGCTTATCCAAGAGGGTCAGCGATAAAAAACAGGTATGATCCTGAGATTGTTATGTATGGTGCAAGAGCTGCCGCTGAAACTGGTGCTGATCTGATAAAGACTTACTATACTGGAAATAAAGAGACATTTGCAAAAGTAGTAGAAATGGCCCAAGGATTACCTGTAGTTATGAGTGGAGGAGCTGTAAGAGATAAACCAATTGAATTTTTAGAAGATGTATATAATGTAATTCAAGCAGGCGGAAGCGGAGTAGCTGTTGGAAGAAATGTATTTAGAAGTAATAATATTGAAGGTATGGTAAGGGCTGTAATGAAGGTAGTTCATGAAAACGCCTTACCAGAAGAGGCAGTGAAAGAATTAGAAAAATAACTTTATTAAATAATTGAAATCTATATTTTTAAGTTTTAAATTTTACTGATTTATTGAAAGGGTGTAAATAGATGTCAAATTCAAAGACTATTGATATAACATCTATTGGCCATGCATTAATGGATATGAGATTCATGGTTGAGAAATTTGCAGAGCCAGATGAGGAAGCTGATATATTAGAGCAATCTACAGGTCCTGGAGGGTCTGCAGTTAATGTGTCATTAAACGTAAGAAAATTAAAAGGCTCTTCTGCAATAATAACAAAAGTGGGTCTAGATACTTTTGGTAGATCTATTGTTGAAGATTTAATGAAATCCAAAGTAGATATATCTGGCTTAAAGATTTGTTTTGGAGAAACAGGTTTTTCTATAGTTATAATAGATCAACAAGGAAATATTTCTATATATGGATTCAAAGGTTGTGCAGAAAAACTTGAACCAAAAGAAGTTGACAGTGAAACAATATCAAAATCTAAGATAATACACATAGCAAGCTTAAGGCCAGACACTTCAATTAGGGCTGCTGTAATTGCTAAAGAAAATGATACTTTAGTTTCTTGGGATCCAGGGAGAAGACTTAGTTTAAGAGGATTAAAAGAATTAAGGGGCCTGATAAAGTTAGTAGATATAGTATTATTAAATGAGCAGGAATGCAAAAATTTAACAGGCATAGATAATCCAGAAAAATGTAGCCAAGTTTTAAAATCTATTGGCCCAGACAATGTTATAGTTAAAATGGGACCTAAAGGTTTATATGCTAATACAAATGATTTTGTTGGTTATATGCCGGCTTTTAGGGTTAAAGAAGTTAGAGATTCAACTGGTAGCGGAGACGCATTTGCAGCAGCATATTTGCTTAGTTTAACTAGAGGAATGAAGGTAGTTGATGCCCTAGAATTTGCGCAAGCTGTTGCAGCACTTAAAGTTACAAGATTGGGAGCAAATGCTATACCAAGTGAAGAAGAAGCATTAGAATTTCTTAAACAGCAGAAAAAATTGATTAATAACCAAAATGAGAATCAAACAGGTACAAATTCATAAGTTAAATAACCCTCAGGTTCTCTTTTTACTATTTCTAGCTTTACCTTCATTCCTATTCTTAGCTTTTTAGGATCGGTTTCCCTAACCCATGCCAATACTTGTACTCCATTGGATAACTTTGCTATACCTACTGTATAATCATTATAATGAGAAAAGCTGAAGGGTTTTGTAGTTATAATAGTATATGTAACTAATTCTCCATCTTTAGGTAATTCTACCCATTCTACTTCACTTTCAGGAGATGAGGGGCAATCAACTTGAGGGGGAAACAATATTTCTCCTGTCTTTACACATTTTGTTGCTAAAAGCTTTCCTTCAGATAATGATTCAAAGAATTTTCTTGTTTTTTCTATGCTTATCATAAATTTTAAGTTTAATTCTCTTTGATCATACCAAACAGCAACATTAGTTTTTGGATCTACTATCATTGGTATTCCAATGCTTGACTTCATATTGTTTGCAAATGCTTCCATTTGTTTTAGGAATTCAATAGCTTCTTCTTTTTGAGATTTAGGCATAATAATCACCTCAATCTTTAGGCTTATCTAAACCAAGAATTGTTACGTATGCATAATGTCCCGTTCCTCCCACATTATGAGCAATAGCCCTCCCATTCTTTATTGTTGCTTGTCTTCCTTTATCTGCTTTATTTAATAATTGTTTTGTTAATTCAGCAACCATGCTAACTCCTGTAGCGCCTATTGGATGTCCCTTTGCTTTTAATCCTCCACTAAGGTTAACTGGTATTAATCCTCCAATGTATGTTTGCCCTTCTTTAGCTAGCTTATAACCCTCACCCCTTTTTACAAATCCTAAGTCTTCGTATGCCATTATTTCAGCTATTGTAAAGCAATCGTGAACCTCAGCAACATCAAAATACTTCGCAGTGTTTTCATTTTCCAATCCAGCTTTTTTATAAGCCATTTTTGCTGCTAGTTGAGCGGCTTCTAAACCTGTGAAGTCATTTCTTTTAGATAAGTTTGCACTTCCTGATGCTGCACCTATGGAATGGATCCAAACAGGGGAATCAGTAATTTTCTTTGCTACTTCTTCGCTTGCTAAAATTACTGCAGCACTTCCATCAGTTATTGGGGATGAGTCAAAGAGCTTTAATGGCCAAGCAATATATCTGCTATTCATACAAGTTGGCATATCAATTTTCCTTTGGAACTGTGCCTTTGGATTCATACTTGCATAGTAATGGTTCTTTATGGCAACTTGACATAAATCCTCTTCATTAGCTCCATATTTTGACATGTATGCTGTTGCATATAATGCATAATATCCTGGAAATGTTAAGCCAAAATTCTCGAATTCCCAGAAATAATTTCCAGCTCTTCCTATAAATTCAACAACCGTCGGAGTAGGACTTTCATTCATTTTCTCTACTCCTATTGCCATAGCTATATCTACTTGGCCTGATGAAACAGCATTATATGCATTAAACACAGCTGAACTGCCGCTAGCACATGCTGCCTCTACTCTATGTAGGGGCTTGCCAGTTAATCCAGCATATTCAGAAACCACTACTGCAGGTAAAGGTTCTCCGCTCCAACCTCCTACGTTTGATACCGACACATATTGAATATCTTTTGGCTCTAAATTAGAACTTTCAAAAGCTTGCTTTATTGATTCCCATGCAAGTTCAGCAATATTTGCATCATTTCTAACACCAAATTTAGAATGGCCAATACCTACTACAGCTACTTTTCTTCCCACTTTATACACCTTCTGTATTTAAGATGCAAGAAAGCGTTTATATTCTTCTTATAAAGTCATTAATTATAACCCTATATTGGTATTTTATAATCCTTAAAAGAACTATATAAGCATACTAAATGATTTTTTATTAATACGTTAAATATGCAACAATAATTATTTCTTATTTTAAATTAAAAACCAGGTGGAAAAATGTCTCTAGATGAAATGAAGGTAGTATTAGAAAGAATCTACGAAAAAGCTAAAGATAGAGTACCAGAAATAAAATCATGGAATAAAGCCTACCAATTTGTTGTTGAAGGGGAAGGCGAATTTTATGTTGAAATATCAAATGGTAAAATAAACATAGCAAGTGGTAAACACCCTAATCCAATTGCAACATTAACTGCAAAACCTGATGTAATGAAGAAAATAATATCAGGAGAGCTAGATTCAATGAAAGCATTTATGACAAGGCAATTAAAGATAACGGGAAATGTTTTAGATACAGTTAATTTAAAAAGGGTAATTGATGCTGGATTGGGAAAAGATTAATTGAGTTTTTTTAAGTTGTTTTTATCAACCCTATAAATTATGAATCCTTTTTGAACTCTTTTGACTATGGAATTATATAAGTTAAGGGAATTTATAATGTTTGAATTATACCCATCAACTAATAAGAAATGTGCAGGTAAGCCTTCCTTTATGATTCTTGGGTTAACTCCTGCAGCTTTATAGCCATTTATATAAAGAGATTTTAATATTTCTTTTGCGATCTCTTCTCCTTTGATTTGGTTTAACCTTAAATATAGTAATAATTGGTATGCTTCCCTATAAACATCTGGTAAAAACCATGAAGCATTATCAGTCCCTACAGCAAATTTTATATTATATTTTATTGATAAGCTAATGGGAGGAGTTTTCATTCCATGCCATAAATTACTTGAAGGACAAAAAATTAAATATATGTTTTTATCGCTTAATATTTCAAAATCTTTATCGCTTAAATATAAGCCATGCACTAATGCATTGAATTCAGATTTCATAGCGATTTCAAAATCATTTCTTTTTCTAGTATCTTCATCTTCAGCAATATGGGTCATAGATGGTTTAAATTGTTTGGACAATTCAATAACATATTTTTCATCGTAATCTATTGGACTTGAAATACCTAAACCATCGCAATTATTTGGAAAATCTTCTCCTGGCCTCCCTAATACAATAATGTCCATATCTTTAATATCCTTTGAGGCTTCTTTGGATGCCTTACATCCAATTCCTCCTCCTTCTCTAAAATCAACGACTAATCCTAGGCCTAGATTATAAGCGGTTTCATAAAATGATGATATCCCATTAACTAATTCATCATAGCTTAAACTATTTAATAGCTTATGTTTTAATCCATTAGGATATGCAACTAATTCATGAAGGCTTTTATCTATTCCATATTCTGGAAAATTATTATCTCCGCTATGAACATGGGCATTAGCAGGTTGGGGAATTGCTATTAAATTATTATTTCCGATGTAATTATTACATGAGTTTCCTTTTTCAATAGATTCTATTATACCTTCATCATTTATTTCAATACATACATCTTTCATTAATTCTAAGTCTTCACCAATTAATGCTAAACCGGCCTTTATTTGCATTATTAGATCCCTAGTTTTTTATTAATCTACTTTTTAAAAAGTTTTCTAATTTATATTTAAAAAGGGGTATAGTAATAAGATAAGAGTAGAAGTAAACATGGGGAGAAAGAAATGTCGTTTTACATCGAACAAATGCGGAAAAATATACTAATAAATCAAGCATATATAATAATATATTCTATTTTAGCCGCCATTATAGGAGTAAATTATTTATTATTTATATTAGTTATAATCTTTGTAATTATAAGCATGTTTTTACAAAGTTATTTGAGTGGGAGCCCATTAGGAAAAAATGTTAAGGCTCAAGAAGTTTTGCAAGGCAAGAGATTATATCATGAACCAGAGACAAGAAGCATACAAATGAAAGATAAACAAATAATGCTTGACTTCCAAGAACAATCACGTTTCACTATGTATACAACAATAGGTATGTTTATAGGGTTAATATACTTTTTTGTTTTATTTAGATATGTACCAGATTTAGCTAATTATTTAAAATTATACTTAACGGGCTATAGGCTAGATTTGTTCTTTGCGTTTTTAATATATTTTGAAGGGTATTTTGTTATAACAATGTTAAACACAACATGGGCGGTAAATAGAATAAAGAAATTGCCAATGGTTAATGTGCCATCGCAATATACAATTACTGATAAAGGAATTGTAATAAAGGGAATGATAACTACTAAAGGAATTGCATTTCCGCTACCTAATGAAACTAATGTTAATTTAAATGAAGAGAGAAGATTTGTTGAAATAATAAAAGAAGGAAAAAGAACTGTTACAAAACTCAGATTTTATTCAAAAAATCCGAAAAGACTATATGAAATAATTAAAAAATATGGTAAAATGGAGCAACAAAATGAATTGAATACATAAGCTTTAATATATTCTACTCTACGAATTAGACATGAGAATTAGAAAAGGTGTAAAATATGCCTGGAGAAAATAAGACTGTTACCCCCATGAAATATTTGAGAGATGCTATAGATACGCAAGTTTATGTTAGGCTAAAGGACGGAAGCGAATTTGTGGGAGTGCTAAAAATGACGGATTCTACGATGAATTTAATATTAGAAGATTCGATAGAAGTTAAAGACGGAAAACAGGTTGTTGCAAAGATTGGAAAAATTTTAATAAGAGGAAGCATGATCCAATACATCAGTTTTACTCCAGATATAGCTGCTAGCGAAGCGCTAAGCAAATAATGAGGAATACTAATTAAGAATAGAATAATAATAAAATATTCTTTCAAAAAGCGAAAGGTTTTATAATCTGTAACATACAGATATAAATAAGATAAGGTGTTAGAGTTGCCAATAAGAACAGTGTTGTTAGGGGCTGGACCAGGGTCAGCTTATTTTTCAGCTGGAATTGAAAGATTGAAAATGGGTGAAATAGAAAGTTATGGTATTCCATTCGGTAATTTGTTTAGATCATATAGACCTGAAGATATACAAATTGTAGGAGTTTTTGATGTAGATAATAAAAAAATTGGTTTAGATATGTATTCCTTGGCAACAAAATTATTAAACGAAGAAAACGTTCCTAAAACTTTAAAGGACATAGAAATTTTGAGAGGATTGCATTGTAAAAGTTTACAAGGGTTGCCTATAGATGCAACTGGTCTTGATGATATTATAGGAGATGCAAATATAGCAATGAATGAGTTTATTTCTTTATTGGGCAAACTAAAACCTGATGTCATTGTTAATATAATTACAACTGAAAAGCAAATACAAGTAAATAACGAGTCAGAATTTATAAAATTAGCAAAAAGCTGCAATGGAACTGCTTCTTTGGCATATGCATACGCAGCCGCTGAATATAGCAGATTACATAATAAAGTTTCCTTCATCAATTTAACTCCTCCTTTATTAGCTAACTCTCCAGGAGTCGTCTCATATTATGAGAAAGTAGGTAGTTTAGTTTTTGGAGATGATGCGGCAACAGGAGCAACGCCTCTTACGGCAGATTTATTAGAGCATATGGCAGAAAGGAATAGAAAGGTTAATTCAGTTGCACAATTTAACATAGGGGGTAATATGGATTTCTTAAGTTTAACAGAACCTGAAAGAAATAAATCAAAAGAAAATACTAAAGGTAGCATTGTTAACGATATATTAGGTTACGATGCACCTCATTACATTAAACCTACAGGTTACTTAGAGCCATTAGGAGATAGAAAGTTTATTGCGATGCATATAGAATATGTAAGCTTTGGAGGATATACAGATGAAATAGTTGTTACAGGCAGGATTAATGATAAGGCAAATTTAGGAGGGGTAATGGCTTCTGTAATACCAATAACAAAGGCTTATATAGATAGAGGATATAAGGGAACTGTTTCTTCTATAAACAGGTTCTTCATGAAAAAGCCAGGCCCCTTAGGAACTAAAAATATTTCAAGGATTGTTGCATATAATGAATTAATGAAAGAGCTAAAAGCAATGGATATTATTTAATTCTTATTTAAGTGATTCATTAAGTATAAATTTTATATATATGATTAATACATAAAGATTTATATTTTTAATTAACAAATATATTGAAGTTTGTAGGTGAGGCAAATTGATTACACTAATGCAATATGCCTTGTCAATAGTTTCAGGTGTGATGGTTGGATTTTCTCTCGGTCTAATAGGTGGTGGAGGTTCAATACTTGCTGTTCCTTTGTTGCTCTACTTTGTTGGATTAAGCAATATGCCTAATGCTGCACATATTGCATTGGG
The DNA here is from genome assembly GCA_002506595.1 of Acidilobaceae archaeon UBA158. Lineage (GTDB taxonomy): Archaea > Thermoproteota > Thermoprotei_A > Sulfolobales > Acidilobaceae > Caldisphaera. The sequence goes on along the minus strand of DAXV01000065.1, from coordinate 35,931 downwards.
TACAACAGCTTTAGCTGTAGGATTAAATGCATTTGCCAATTCATATATGCATTTAAGGAAAAGGAATGTTGCAGTTAAAACGGGAGGAGTATTTGCAGGAGTTGGAGTTATAGGATCCTTAATTGGCACATATTTAGGTCATATAACACCTGGATCTAGCCTATTATTATATTTTGCAATAGCTATGATAATATTGGGATTTTATGTTGGATTTGGCAGAAATGCTGCAAAGGCTGGAACACATGAAGAAATACCAAGAATTAACGAAGCTGCTAGCAAATGTAAAAAATTAACACCAAAATCAATAGTTTTGGTAGCGATATTTGGTTTTATAGTCGGTTTGGTAAGTGGCTATTTTGGAATAGGTGGAGGATTTTTAATAGTCCCTGCATTGATGTTTTCATCATCTTTATGCATATCAAGAGCAATAGGTACATCTCTTATTAGTGTTGGTGCTTTTGGTTTAACTAGTGGATTACTTTATTTGCATTATGGAGATACAATAGTATCAATATCAATGCTCTATTTAATAGGAGGCTTGTTAGGAGGTTACATAGGAACTTCATTAGCTGTTAAAGCACCAAAATCAACGTTACAAAAAGCGTATGGTATTATAATAGTAGTTGTAGGTATTTACATGATATTTAGGGTTACACATTTAGGTATATGATTTTTATTTCTTATTTTTCATTGTTAACTTCAAGTTAACAATAATCTCTTTTATTTTTTAACTGCAAGATTTGAGCGTAAATAAATAAAATTAATTATAACTTACTATTAATCATATATTGATAAAAGTTAAAATTTAGTAAAGTAATTTAATAAAGGGCAGATTATTATGAGGATAAGAGCAGCTATATTAAAAGAATTTAGAAAGCCTTTTTCTATAGAAGAAATTGATATTGAACCAAAGGAAGATGAAGTAGTTGTCAATATAAAAGCAGTTGGGGTTTGTGGAAGAGATTTGGTTGTATGGAAGGGTGGCTTTAGAAATTTGAAGCCTCCTTTGATTTTAGGTCATGAGATTTTTGGAGAATATGAAGGAAAACCAGTTGCAGTTTTTCCTGCAAAGGTTGGAAAAGAGTGTTTAAAGTTAAGTGAAGGAAAAGAAAACTTATGCAATGATTATTCAATTATTGGAGAAAAAGAAATAGGAGGATATAGTGAAGCAATAACTATACCAAAATGGAACCTAATAGATTTGCCTGATATGAATTACGAAAAATATGCTGCAGCAGCTTGTGGTGTTGCAACCATAATACATGCAAATAACTTAGCTAAATTAGATAAAGGCTCAAAGGTATTAGTTACAGGCTCAAATGGAGGAGTTGGAATACACGCAATCCAATATCTCTCAAATTTATATGAGGTTTATGCTTATGTTAGAAGTGAAGATAAAGCAAAGCAACTAAAAGACTTAAATGTTATACCTATTACTTCATTTGATTTCTATAAGAATTCTGGAAAGGTAGATGCAGTATTTGAAATAGTGGGTAGTTTAACAATAAATGAAAGCATGCTGTCTTTAAAAAAAGAAGGTAAATTAATTTTAATAGGTAACATATCAGGAGAACCAATAAACATAATTAGACCGGCATTTATTGTTATGAATGAAATAAGTATTATTGGCTCTGCAGCTTATAATAAAAAAGAATATGAAGATGCAATAAAGACAATTGGTGAAGGAAAGATAAAGCCTTTTTATAAATCATATAGCTTAAATGAAATTAATAATGCATATAATGATATCATTAATGGTAAAGTAGTAGGAAGAGCAGTATTAAAAATTTAAATTCAAATTCTTAACGATTAATAGGGGTTAAAATTGAGCAATGTAGTCATAATAACAGGTGGGGATAGAGGCATAGGTAAAGCGATAGCTAAAAGATTTGCGAAAGAAAATTATTTTGTCATTATAACTTATAATAGCAATAAAGAAAAGGCTGAAGAAACTTTAAATGAATTGAAAATGATAGGCGCTGAAAAAGCTTATAGTTTTAAGCTTGATGTTTCTAAAGAGAGTGAAGTAAAGGCATTTTATGAAGATGTTAAGAAAATAACTGACCATGTTAATGTATTGGTTAACAATGCAGGTATAATAGATTATACTCCTTTTGAACAATTAACGTTAGATCAATGGAATAAAATAATATCAGTAGATTTAACGGGAGTTTTCTTAGTTACAAAATATCTTATAGATTTATTAAAACAAGCAAATTGGGCTTCAATAATCAATATATCTAGCATAGCAGGTCAAACAGGAAATGTATATGGAGGCGTTTCTTATGTTGTCGCCAAAGCAGGAGTAATTGGCTTCACGAAAAGATTATCTAATGAGTTAGCAAAATATGGAATTAGAGTAAACGCAGTTGCCCCAAGTTTTGTGGAAACTGATTTGGTTGCTGAGTTTTTAAAAGATGAAAACAAGAAAAAAGGTATAATTGAATTGCATCCATTAAAGATACTGCTTAAACCTGAAGATATTGCAGAAGCAGTATATTTCTTTGCAAATCCAACATTGTCTCGCGGTATAACGGGGCAAGTATTAGGTATAAATGCTGGAAGATATACATGACGTCAAATAAAAGAGGTAAATTATTTTGTTAGGAAAGCTAAGAAAATATGTAAATGAAATTTTGCCAAAAACTGTTGGGAAATATTTATCTAAAGTAGGTCTAACTCCTAATGGCGCAACAACAATAGGTTTTATATTTGCTATTTTAGCTCCAGTATTAGCATATTTTAAATATTTTATAGCAATACCTATAATGATCATATTATCTGGATTAATGGATATTGTAGATGGTGCAATTGCTAGGGCAACAAATAAGACAACAAAATTTGGAGCATATCTTGATTCATTAACAGATAGAATTTCTGATATGCTATTTTTCTTGGCTTTAATATTCGTGGGCTTGAATCCATATTTATCTATAATTGCATTAGGCTTTTCTGAAGTTGTAAGCTACGCAAGATCGAAAGGAGAACTGCTTGGTATAAAAATGGAAGGAGTGGGTTTATTAGAAAGAAGTGAAAGGCTCATTCTTTTATTTATTGCCTCAATATTAGCTTTATTAAAATATTATTTGATAGGTAATATTATTATAGTTATAATAGCAATTCTAGGAGCAATAACCATATATCAAAGGTCTGCAAAAGTAAAAGAAGCATTAATTAAATAAAAGGATTTATTATATCTTTTCCTTTTATTATAACATCTTCATTCAAAACCAACTTTCCCCCTATAAAAGCATTTGAAACAAATCCGTAGTTTTCCTCCATAAAATGATTATAATAAGG
>DAXV01000065.1:18707-32608 GCA_002506595.1 Acidilobaceae archaeon UBA158 | reverse complement strand
ATATTTGCTCTCTTTCCTTTTTCTATGGACCCATAATTATTTAGCCCTAAGATTTTTGATGGAGAATAAGATATATAATAAAAGAAATCAGATATTTTAAGTAAATCATATTTAACAAGTCTAAAAATAAGCCAAGGCCATGTACCAAGCCATGGAATTCCTGGAGGACATGTTTTGAAATTTTCTTTCTCCTTTTTAGAATGGGGAGCATGATCACTACATAAGGCATCTATATTTCCATCAATAAACATTTTCATTAAGTTTTCTCTTATATATTCTTCTCTTAAAGGTGGATTAACTCTATAATAGCATCCTTTATTTTCACTGTTATAAAATAAATGATGTGGTGTTGTATCTACAGTATAACCGAATTTTTTTGCTTCTAAAACGGTAGACGGACAACTTGCATGAGTAATATGAATTTTAGCTTTTTCATTAAATTTATGAATAACATCTATAGCGGCACCTTCAAGATTGCATCCCCTTAATATACCTCTTAAAAGATTTTCTTCATCAATAATCTTCTCTGCCTCAGGTAGTTCTGGATGAACTACTACGAGCTTGTTTAACTTCAAAACTTCTTTTATTACATTATTTTTATTTTTAATATCTTCAGGATAGATTTTAAATCCGGCAATTGGTAATTTTAAAACTTCTTCAATATCATCAGTTTTTTTAGGTATTGCTGAATACACACCATAATCTGTATAGCTCTTTTCTTTTAGGCTATCAAGTTTTAATTTGATCGATGAATAATTTTCTAATCTAGGCTTTGTATTAGGCATATCAACAACTAAAGTAATTCCAGATTTTAAAGCAGATTTAGTTCCAGTTTCTTCATCTTCTTTATATGACAAATCTAGTCCTCTTAAATGAACATGAAGATCTATTAGACCTGGGCCTATAATATATTTCTCAAAATTGTAAACCTTTTCTGATTTTGGTAATTTGCTAATCGAATCTATTGTACCTTTTTCATTTATATTTATGCATCCATTTCCTAAAAAACCTCTGTAATCATATAAATTTCCACAAATTGAGCTCATTGAGATTCGCCAACGAGTTCTTTGATTATATCTTCTTCGGTTAGTATAGATCCACAGTAATCGCATTGTATTCTTATTTTATCCCTGCTTAGTAAAGTAAAGCTACTTGTTATAGGCTCATTAGATTTCCTTGTTATACAAGTGGGGTTATTACATTTTAGCGTTCCTTTTATTTTAGATGGTATCTCAACCTTGTATTTTTTTACAATTTCGTAGTTTTTAATTATATTTATTGTTGCACTAGGAGCAATTAGGCTAATCTTTTCAAGGTCTTCGCTATTAGGATAATAGTCCTCTAGCTTAACTATATCCTTTTTGCCCATAGTCGTACTGGGTACATTCATAACTATAGCTATTCTGTATCCCTCATTACCTTTTATATTAAGTATTTTCAAAACTACTAATGCTCTGCCGGAAGTAATGTGATCGATAACAGTTCCATTTTCTATCTTACTTACTAATAATTTATCATCTTTTTTTATATTCAAATTCATTCACCTCCTAAAACTAAAGATAAGAGAGCCATTCTTAATGGAACTCCTAGACTTGCTTGTATAAAATATGCTTGATATGTAGTATTATCAACATCTGGTGATAATTCATCAACTCTAGGTAGTGGATGTAATACTTTAGCTGTTTTCTTTGCATATGTTTCCAATAATTTTTTAGTAATTTTATAACTCCCTCTGACCTTTTCATATTCTTGAAGATCTGGAAACCTTTCTTTTTGTATTCTTGTCACATAAATTACATCTGCATCTGAGATAACACTGATATCTCTTTCTTCCCTGAGCTTTAAACCATGATTTAATGCAAACATTTTTATTTCTTCCCTTAGGCTTAATTGAGGTGGCGAAATTAAGATAATCTCTTTAGGTTTAAACATTGAAAGACCAAAGATTAAACTAGAAACAGTTCTAGAATATTTTAGGTCACCAATTAAAGCAAATGTCAGTCCGTCTATTTCATTAAATAATGTTTTAGTTGTATATAAGTCAAGAAATGCTTGTGTAGGATGATGTGATCTTCCATCACCACCATTGATAATTGGGTGATCTGCAATATCTGAAGCAAATAGTGCTGCACCTTCATATTTATGTCTTAAAACAATACTATCAACATAAGAATCAAGCATTTTAATTGTGTCTGCAAATGATTCGCCCTTAGCAACGCTTGTCCCTTCTTCGCCAGTAAAGCCAACAGTCTCTGCTCCTAACCTTTTTGCAGCTGTTTCAAAGCTCATCCTAGTTCTTGTTGATGGTTCGAAGAATGCTAATCCAATTATTTTATCACTTAATATTTTCTTTACATGATTATCTTTTAATTCTCTTCTCATTTCATCAGCTTTAGAAAAAAGTAATTCTAAATCTTCTCTATTAAAATCCAACACGTTTACGATATCACGATTTAACCATCCCATAAAATCACCCCCATTAAGTATTTCCATAAAGTTCATTAATTATATTATTATAGATATCTGATTTTATAATATCTTGTTTAAGCAAACTATCTAAAATTTCTTTTAAAGTAAATAAGAAATGTAGATTTATTTTCTCCTTTCTTAAATTTTCAATACTGCCTTGACCTCTATCAATTATGACCAAAGAAGAATTTACTATTCCTTTATTTTCTCTGACAATTTTAACTGAGTTAATTATACTTTCTCCTGTTGTGGATACATCGTCTATTATTAATCCATGTTTATTTGTTACATCTGCCCCTTCTATTTGATTATTAGTTCCATGGCCTTTTTGTTGTCTTACATAAGCCATTGGCAAATTAATAAGATATGAAGCTATAGAAGCCCATGGAATCCCTCCTGTCGCAACCCCTATAATGACATCAATATTTTCGCTTCTTTTTATTTCATAAACTTTTTGGCTGAGCAAATTACTTATTGTTTTAAAACCGTCAATATTACCGAGCATTTTTCTCATGTCTATATAAATCGAACTATATTTTCCACTTGCTAGCAAAAATTTGCCTGTTTTTATTGATCCAGTTTCATATAAAATTTTTGATATAACATCTACTTCTTGCATTCATACATTCCCCTCTTTTGTTCATATATTATAATTTTTGTTGCTTCCTTTGGATCAGGGGCATTCATTATTGCTCTACCTACTATTTCATAGTCTGCTCCATAACATAAAGCAGTTCCAGGTTTTGCTCCTTGATAACCAACACCAGGAGATAAGATCTTTATTTCATTTCCAATTTTACTCCTAAATGTTTTGATAATTTCAGGTCTGGTCGCAGGTAAAACAACACCCCAAGGTTTAACATCATTTATTATATTTATTATATTATCTATTTCTTTATCATAAATTTCTTCAGATCCTCTATGGCTCATAGATCCAACTAAAATTAGTTTCATGTTATTTTTATCTAGGAAGTCCTTTAATTTATCTATACCATCTTTTTTCCCTATAAATGAGTGAGCTATAACAGAGTCTGCATAGTTCTTAAACAATTCAACACTTTCAACCATAACATCTCCAATATCAGCTAACTTTAAATCCAAAACTATGTTACCATTGCATATTTTTCTTATATTTGATAATAAATTTAAATCATGTTTTAGAAGTAAGGGCATACCCAGTTTAACTCCAACAACCATATTGCATATCTTGTCTAAAACTTCTAATACATCTCTTCCATCATTTGTACTGGATTTATCTATCGCTACAATTAAAGTCAAATGAACCCACTTTTTAGTTTATGCGTTATGGGTTTAAAAGTTTAAATGTTACTGAACCAAGATACAAATGATTCGTGTAATCTGCTTAGATTAGAGCTAGATGGGTCAATTAAACCATTAACACTTAATATGCCATCTAATAGATTGTTTGGCAATGAATCAAACAATCTATAAGTTAACTCCCCATAGCCTTGTATTAAATAAGACCTAGTTATAGCTATATTTTGGCCACATTTCATTTCAGGATTTATTTTAAAAGGTTCAAAAACTGCAATAACTGGTTTTCCATAATAGCCAGCTATTATGCTAGCATTTTTTGTCCCTACTTTATTAAAAAGACAACCATCAATTGTTAGATTATCTGCTCCAATAAGTACAACATTAGACCTTTCTATTGCGTTGCTAATAGACGCATCAGGATACAATTCAACATCAATCCCATAATTCTTAATTTCTGTCGCAAATATAGCCCCTTCACTTCCTGGATAAGATTCTGAAATTAATACTTTGTTTATCATATCTTTATTTTCCTTTATAACGCTAAAAACATTACTGCTATTGCTTAACGTAAATATGTTCATCTTTTCTTTAAATAATTCATGGCTATGCTTTACTATTAATTCTCTTGAATAATTAATATAATTTAAAAATTTTTCAGCAGCCAGATAAAGTTCTTTTTTAGCTTCACATGATTTTTTTAATATTAATGATAAATTATATAGACTTCCCATGGCAGGATTTGCATCAACTATTATTTTAGAAATTTCATTAATATCTTTGCATGATATAACTTTTGCCTTTGACAAATCATAAACAGCTTTAGCCATAGCTTCAGCGCTCCATGACGCTCCTCTTACCCTTTCTCTAGAAACTTCATTTGCTATCTCTATCAGTTTTTCCATTTGATACGCCTATATAGTTTAGTATGGCAAAAGATTTATTAATTAGTAATAACTGGATAGGGTATCCAGAGGTGAAAAAGTGAAATCTGGAAATATCATAGTAGCACTATTAATTATACTAATAATAGGTGTAGGAGCTTTGGGTTATTCTATGATATCTTTATATAATGAAATGCAAAAAGAAATAAACAATCTTAATCAGACTATAATAAATTTAAATAATAAAACTCAAATTACATATAGTGAAAAGTTATCGCAACTAGCAAGCAAGATCGGATCCCTAGAAAATAGTATTAATAATTTTAATTCTAGTGTTAACAGTAAAATATCTAGTCTTCAACAACAAATAAATTATTTAGAAACACAAAATCAATTCCCAGTTACTTTAATAGATGCAACTAATTCAAGCGTTACCATTACTTCATATCCAGTCAGGATAGTTTCATTAGATCCTGCAACTACTGAAATACTATTAGCAATAAATGCCACAAACCAAATTATAGGGGTAGATAATGATAGCTTTTACTATTTACCTCCTCAATATGAAAATGAATTGTTGAAGCTTTACAATGAAGACAAAATAATTAATATAGGTAGTACCTATTCCATACCAAATATAGAAATGATTTTATCAACAAAACCTGATTTAGTTATAGGCACATATCAATGGTCATTTTCTGGCGTAGCGCAAGAATTGAAAAACTATGGAATACCAACAGTTCTTCTACCTTCATATAACTCACTTAGTGATCTTTATAATGCTATAATAATGGCTGGAAGAGCCACTGGGCACGTAAAAAATGCTGTTAATTTAGTAGAATCGATGTCTTCAAATATATCATATTTCAGAGAATTAATTAGTAATACAACTCCTCAAAATATAACATATTTATTATGGATAGATCCTACTTATGTAGCAGGAGGTAATACATTCCAAAATGATATGTTCATGTTATCTGGAAATAATAACGCTTTCTCCAATTTATCAGGATGGCCTGTAATAAGTCCAGAAGAATTGTTACAGGCTAATCCAAGCGTTATAATAATTGATAGTAATGGAGGATTGATCAATGAAACATACCTTATTAATTGGTTACAAAGCTCTATAGGGAATGCATATCAAAATATTTCGGCAATAAAATATAATAGAGTATATACAATTAATGGATATTATGTGGACTACTTAAATGAACCAGGTCCTATGGTAGTTTATGGAATTAAATTATTGATGATGATAACCCATCCAAACTTATTTAATATAACATATGTTCCAAGCAATATTTCACCAAATACATTTCCATTGAATAAATAGGCGAATATATTTGAAATCTATAAATAAAATATTAATATTTTTTTTAATTTTAATGCTTCCGGTATCATTTTTATTATCATTATCTATAGGACCTTATAACAAAGTTAGCATATATCAAGTTATTCGATTTATTTTAGGAAAAAAGTTATCTTCTGTATACGTTGACATAATAAATTATAGATTAATGAGAACAGTGGCGGCATTAGTTTTAGGAATAGGATTATCTTCATCAGGTTTAACTCTTCAATATACATTAAAAAATCCATTGGCAGACCCTTATTTATTAGGAATAAGTTCGGGAGCAATTTTTGGCGTAACAATTGCTATCTTTTTTGGATATTACTCTTTTTACCAATTATATGTAATAGCCTTATTAGGTGCATTATCTAGCTTAGGCTTTATCTTATTGATTTCAACAATATTTAAGTCATCTTCTACTACAATAATAATAGCAGGAATATCATTATCTTATTTATTGAATGGAATAACAACAATATATATGATCAGGTTAGGGCCTAAGATTCCTAGCATTTTATTTTGGTTATTCGGTAGCGTAGCTTTTACTACATTAAATACATTAGAAAAGAGTTCAATTTTAGTTATAATATCTTTATTTTTTATGTTTTACTATTGGAAAGCAATAAATACTTTAATGTTAGGAGAAGACGTTGCTAAAAGCCTTGGTGTTAATGTTTCCTATATAAGAATCATATCAGTAATATTTTCCTCAATATCTACAGCAGCGTTAGTTGCTATGGCTGGTCCAGTAGGCTTTATAGGATTAGCAGCGCCATGGATGGCAAGATTAATTGTAGGGAGCAATTTTGGCAAAGCATTATTGATGAGCTTACTAACTGGGAGCCTTTTAGCAATTTTTAGTGATATATTAGCGAGATTAATAATATATCCAAGTGAAGCGCCTTTGACTGCAATAACAAGTATATTCGGTGCTCCTGTTTTGATTTATTTAACACTTAAATATAAGGGGAGGCTTTAATGAAAAGCGTTATTCTAAGAGATGTTTCCTTTTCAATTAAAGAAAAGGAAATAATAAAAAACATAAGTTTTGAACTTGAGGAAGGAGAAACCTTAGCAATTTTAGGTCCTAATGGGGTTGGAAAAACGACATTACTCAAGATCATAGCAGGTCTAATAAAACCGACAAAAGGAGAAGTTCTTTTATATAATAATTCTCCTGAGAAATCGAGGAAATATATATCTTATTTGCCAGCTAATCCAAATATAGATCAATATGCTAATGTAGAGGATATCTTATTAGCGATGTTATACGGTAAGGATAAGAGATTCATAGTTAGAAATGAAGATATAAACAAAATTAGAAATTGGTATTTTAAATTATTGGAAAGAAATTATTTAAAGACTTCATTTAATAATTTAAGTAGTGGTGAACAGAGACTTGTTTTATTGTCCGGTTGCTTTGCCCGGGAGCCAAAAATAATTCTTTTAGATGAACCAACAGCATTTTTAGATATAACTAATCAGGCCAAAATATTGAAATTTATAAGAGATATGTCAATAAAAATGAATATAACTGTTATATTTACTATGCATGAAATATATTATGCAAACATAGCAAATAAGGTTTTATTAATGAAAGATGGGAGAATAAAATCATATGGCAAGCCTTCAGATGTTTTAAAAAAAGAAATTATTGATGATGTTTATAAAATAGATGTGATGGAAATACCATTTGATGATAAAAAAATGTTCTTCCCAAGCATTTTTTAAAAGTAATTCTAATAAGAAAAAGTTTATATTAAGATTTAAAATCTGAACAACTAATATAATAATTGAGGCGAATTAGTATGGTATCATATAAAAGGTATGAACTTCCTGCATTACCTTACTCGTATGATGCATTGGAGCCTATTTTGAGCAAAGATATATTGGTTTATCACCATGATAAACATCATTTAGGTTATGTAAATGGTGCTAATGCAGCAATAGAAAAACTAGAAAAATACCTTAATGGACAAGAACAAAACATAGATATTAGAGCAGTATCAAGGGATTTTGAATTTAATTATGGAGGCCATTTACTTCATACATTATATTGGTTAAATATGGCACCAACAGGTAAGGGAGGAGGAACTCCTGGTGGATCGATTGCAGATGCTATAAATAAAAACTTTGGATCTTTCGATAAATTTAAGAAAGTATTTGGAGATGCTGCAAAATTAGTAGAAGGTGTAGGTTGGGCAATATTAGCATTAGACCCAGTTACAGGAGAATTAAGGATAACACAAGTAGAAAAACACAACTCAGTTATAACAATGAACTTGGTCCCATTGCTTGCGTGTGATGTGTTTGAACATGCATATTATTTACAATATAAAAACGATAGAGCAAGCTATGTAGATAAATGGTGGGATATAGTAAACTGGGATGATGTAGAAAAGAGATATCAAAAGGCTTTGAATTTACCAAAGCTTATTTTATAAAAGCATTAAAATTTTCCTTTTTTAACATTTTTCTTGGTGTGAATATTGAGAGTTATTGTTACGGCATCAACTAAAGGAATTGGTTACGGCATTTCTAAGGTTTTGTTAGAGAAAGGAAATGAAGTTGTTATTTCAGGTCATAATGGAGAAAATTTAGCTAATGCTTTAAATAGTTTGAAAAATTATGGAAAAGTTTATGGTATAATTACTGATTTAAGAAATATAAACGAAGTAAAAAATCTAGTAGATAAATCAGTAAACATATTGAAAGGATTAGATGCAGTTATATATGTAGCTCCTCCTCCAAAGCCTGGCAATTTTGAAAGTACTCCTATAGAAATGTGGGATGAAGCAGTTAAATCATTGCTTTTAAGTGCAGTGTGGATTACAAAATTTTCTTTGCCATATATAAAGGAAAATAAAGGATCTTATGTTTATTTAAGCAGTTTTGCTATAAAAGAACCTCAAGAAAATTTAATACTAAGCAATGTAGTTAGAATTTCATTAGCTGGCTTAACTAAAAGTCTTTCTAAAGAACTAGGAAAATATGGTATAAAGGTTAACATGATAATGCCAGGCTGGATAGAAACAGAAAGAGTAGAAGAATTAGTAAATTCTAGGGCAAAAAGTGAAGGAAAAAGTAGCGAAGATATTAAAAATGAAATAGAAAAAGGAATACCTTTAAAGAGGATGGCAAAGCCAGAAGAAATTGGAGAACTAGTTAATTTTTTGATAACAAAAAATACATATATAAGCGGGGCTTCTATACCATTTGATGGAGGTTTATTAAATAGTGTTTTTTAAATGCTAGATAAATATCTTATTATTGCATTTGCTACATCCATTCCGCTCTTTAAAGCAGGACCAAGTTGGCTTGGCCCATGAACAACGTCTCCTGCTGCGAAAACACCTTTTCTTGTTGTCATTAAATTCTTATCCGTAACTATTGTTCCCCAGTCAGTTAATGTTATGCCACAACAATTATTTGTAAGCGGTGCTGTAGGCCTTTCTCCAACTGCCTTAGATGCAAAGTCAAATTCTGTATCAAATTCGCTACCAGGTATTGGAACAGGCTTAGGCCTTTTTTCTCCAGGAGCATGAACTAATTGATTCCTTATTATTCTTACAATTCTTTTTCCATTTTCTTCTCTAAATTCTGTTGGGACTGTTAATTCCCAAATTTCTACACCGGCTGCTTCCAAGTTATTCATTTCCATAACTCCCATTGGTGCTTCTTTTTTACTTCTTCTATAAGATAATACGACTTTTTTCATCTTATTCTTGAATTCGTCATATGTCATAGGTATGTATGCTGCATCTTCAGCAGTATATCCTCCTCCAATAACTAGCAGTTTCCCGGATAGGTTTGGTACAATATCCCAAGGCCTATAACCAAATTTAGCTAAATGTGTTGCAACTATAAATTCCATTGATGGGAATACCCATGGTAGATCTTCTCCTTTAACTTTCATTTTGTTGCTTTCCCATGTACCAGTTGCAATTAGAGTTGCATCATGTTCTTTAATTATATCTTCTAGGTCAAGTGATTGCTTAGGACTAATTATTTTATCCATTATTCCATAACTAACATTAGCATTTATTTTTGTATTTAAAACAAATTCAACCCCTGCATCCATTAATTCTTTAACTCCTTCCCTAATTGGAGGCTTGGGAATTCTATATACATGTATGCCAAATATTAGCATTCCTCCAGGTTCTGGTAGCATATCATATACAGTTACTTGATATCCTTTACATCTTAAAATACCTGCAGCCCCAAGACCTGCTGTTCCTGCTCCAATAATGGCTACCTTCTTACCAATACCTGTAGGAACTTGATCCGGCTTGCACCTTAAAAATTTCACTTCTAATATCACCAGCATAAAAAATATAGGTAGAGATTAATAAATTGGTAAGATAAGAAAATATAATATGTGGGAAAAATGTCTTGTCAAGAAAAGAGAAACGAGGATTGCAAGTCAAGGTGGCTTATATGTAAAGAAGGACTTCCTGAAGAGGTTAAAGATTACTTGAGTAATTTCAGGGTTTTGATGCCTAATGTTCTATTAACTGGTGTTTCCCAAGATATGAGCTATGTATACTATATGTTTTATACTCAAAGGGGATCAGGGTTTTTCGTTGAGATGGATAATACATCTTTTAACTTCTCAGAGTGTAGAGAAATTGTTAAAGGAGATCTATTGACTAACATACCAAGATTAATAAGAAGTGATGAGAACTTGAGATTAGTTGAATATATAATAGATAACATAATGTTTCCGTCATGATTTTTAATGATAAAATCTTTTGCAAGTTATATATTATAATTTAAAAACACAGTCTCTATAAATAGAAATTGTGATTAAAATGAGCATACAACAATACGATTATAGAGGAAAGGAATGTCCTGAAGGATATATTTTAGTTACAAGACTATTGAGTAAATTAAATCCTGGTGAAACTATTGAAGTACTCATGGATTCATGGAGATGTGCGACAATGATAGCTTATGAATTTGCAAAAGTCTCATCCATAGAAATGAAGGTAGACAAACTTAATCAAAAGGATATAAAGTTTGTATTCAAGAAGAGAATTCAGTAAAATTTTTAATTAAAATTCTTTTAAAATGTTATTTCTTTAACTTATTGGCAGTTAAGGAAGCGAAATTTTCTTTTTGTAAATAAGAGATTGATAGTTTCCTTTTAGAAATATTTATTAGTGAAAATTGATATCGTAATTATTTTTGAAAAGATTAGTAATTTTTAAAATTCGGCTTTTTTCTTAACATTAACAAAAACTTTGCCCCAAAAAGTTATAACATTTTATATAGAAAATATTAAATTTAATTAGAAAGAAAAATAGATTTTTTCCAATAAATTCAAATCTTTTATTATGCATTTCTTATCTACTTTTCCATTGAAAATTTTAACTCCTTCTGATTCTAACAAGATCTTTTTAAAATTCTTTCCATAAGGAGTATATCCTCCTAAATCTCCATTGCTCATTACAACTCTATGACATGGGATTATAATTGGATTTTTATTATTTTTTAGCAAATATGCTACCTTTCTTTGATTAATGCCTAGTAATTTTCCTAAAGCTTTGTAAGTAGTTACATAACCCATTGGTATAAATTGTAAAATATCGTATAGAATTTCTTCATCCATTTTCTCACTACTTTTATTTTCATTTAAAACTGAAATGCCTGGCTCCGGCTTGAAGCGCCTGCGAGCCCTTTCGGAACTCACTGGCAGCTTCAACGCAGCCGGCTTAACTTCCGGGTTCGATACGAGTCCGGGTGTTACCCGACTGCTATGGCCGGACCAGGCAATAATCTAAGTTTATAGTATACAAATATAAGCTTTACTATTTTAAAGATTTAAACTAAAAAACTAATAATAAAAATGGGAGAGTTTATGGGAATTTGTGAATTGAAAGCTAAGAAGGGATTGATTAGAGTTTCTTCTCAACAAGAAGGAGGAAAAATAAAAAGCATTTCTATAACTGGTGATTTTATGGTTTTTCCAGAAGATGTAATATGGGAGATGGAAAAAGGGCTAATTGGTTTAGATATAAATGAAAAAAGTATAAAAGAGGCTGTAAAAAAATATTTATCAATTGCAGAGTTAAAAGGCTCTACAATTGATGATTTCGTTGAAGTAATTATGTGCTCTTTAAAAGGTGAATAAAATGAAATTAAGAGTTTTAATGTTTGAAACTCCTCATGATGGCTATTATAATATAGCATTTGAAGAAGCCTTAGCAAGGGCTAGGGGTTGCAATATTATAGATGATACGCTAAGGTTTTTCAGAAATAAAAATGCAGTAATAATAGGTTATTTTCAAAAAGCGGAAGAGGAGGTAAACCTTGATTATCTAAAAAAGATTGATGCACAATTAATTAGAAGGCCTACAGGAGGAGGAGCAGTATATCATGATTTAGGTAATTTAAATTATTCTATAGTAGTCTCATATGATAGGGCAAAAAACATGAGCCCTGTTGATTATATATTCTCTGTTCTTATTAATGGCCCAATAAATGCTTTAAATTCATTAGGTTTTGATGCTAGGCTAGAAAATATTAATGATATAGTAGTTAATAATAGGAAAGTAAGTGGAACTGCAGCAAGCGCATCTTGGAATGCTTTGTTTTTCCATGGTGCAATGCTTTTAAATACAGACATGGAAAAATTATCGTCTGTTTTAAAAATTTCCCAGAAAAAATTAATAGACAAAGGAATAAACAGCGTAAAATATAGGGTAACCAATTTATTTGAAATTAACAATAAAATTTCAATTGATGATATTATTAATTCCTTTGTAAATTCATATAAGCAACTTCTGAACTATGATAATGTTTATTATTCAATACCTAGTAAAAAAGAAATTGAAATAGCTGGCCTATTATATGAAGAGAAATATACAAAGTATGATTGGAACTATAATAGGGAAAGTCATTCAAAGTTTCAGAGATTAGAGGATCAATTAAAAGAAGTATGCAAAGGGTAATTACTTTGATAGAAGGAAGTGTTACATCTTATGTTAAGGATCAAAATAAGGTAATAATTTATTTAATTGACGGAAAAAGTATAGAATATGATAATGCTGAATTATATATAACCAAAAAAAGGATAAACATTTTAAAGCCTATATTATCTATAATTTTCTTTTCGTTTATTTCTTTTTCAATTATATATTATTTACCGCCTTGGAAACTTTACGGATTAACTCCGGGAATACAGTTTGCATTTTCGTTAGCCTTATTTGCAATATTGGTCGCATCTCTTTATGCTATATATATATCTGCGGATTCATTAAGAGGGTATTCAGTTTTAGTAATTAAGCTAAATGATGGCAAAATTCATGAATTCCTTTTATTAACTAAATATAAAGTTCAAGAAAATAAAAACTAATAGATGTAGAAAGAACATCTAATGCTGATCCAGGACTAACATTATTCCATTGAGATTTTAAATAATTAATAGCAAAATTAAGGCCATATTTATCTGAAATTTTTAAAGCAACATTAGCATCTATCATCATTTTCTTATAAAAATAAAATCCATTTCTCTTAGCTGTTAAAGTATCTCCATATTTTGAAATGATAAATAAAAGTCCTTTTAGGAACCCTTCCTTAATGTTTTTAAATTTCTTTATATAATCTAACGTTTGCAATGATATGCTATAATTGTTTAATAATTCGTTATTTACTAAATCCCAGCTATATGTTTTTAATACTTCGTATAAACTTTTTGGATAAGAGCTATAAACATCAGGCATTAATCCAATATATTTTCCTAAATATGATGGTGTAAGCATTCTTAATATTTCATAATAAATTTTTCCTTCTAATTCTCCCGATTTTTTTATAATATTTGACGCATTTTCTGTTAAGTCCTTGATACTAGTGGATTTTTTCAGAGATATTGCTAACGGTACGTGGAGTAGGAATTCACCAAAGGCTATGTTCTTCTTTAT
>DAXV01000065.1:14996-18681 GCA_002506595.1 Acidilobaceae archaeon UBA158 | reverse complement strand
TCTTTTTTGCAAGCATCATACATAATTTTTGCTGCAATAGATGCATGAATTAAAAAGTCAAAGTAGTTCTTGTCATCATGATCAAATGGTGTTATACCTCCGGGTTTTGGATATAGGCTAGGCTCAACATACAAACCCATAGATAAAATTGGTATCAAATCGCATTCCATTTTTATTACCTGAGGTTACTTAAGAAATCGTCTAAATTTTCAGATTTCAATAATGCATTTAAAACTACATTATTTGATCCCATTTTCTTCTTTAATTTATATAAAGATTCTAAAAACAGTTCTTGAGGCATTGAGTCAGGCCCGCAACCCCTTTTGCTATAAAACAGATCCAATGCATAGTTTAACTGCATGTCCTTATATAGAATTAAATATGATACGACAACAGTCCCAGTTCTTCCGCAACCAGCATGGCAGTGTACATAAATTTTCTTCCCTTTCCTTAAATTATTTTCAATTATTTCAATAGCTTTTCCTATATTCTTCACAGGCTCAACATCAAAGTCTTCCAATGGTAATACAACCCTATTGCTATTTCCTTTAACAGCACATGCTGGATCCAAGGTTATTACTAAATCTGCATTAATATTAAACTTATCTAGATCAATACAACCAGGACCTGCATATAGATTACTTATTATTTCCTTTGGTAATCCTGCCACATTACTCACCCAATAGCTCTTTGGCTTTCTTAAACACGTTTACCCACTGGTCCCAACTCATTAATCCTGTATTTGTATTTCTCGCGCTTGGATGATAACTTGCTATTAATTTTTTATTATCTGGCAAATCATAGACTGCTAGATGCTTAAATTCGTATTTAACGTTATAGATGTTAGTTATTGTATCAAAAGCTATTTTACCAAGTGTTATTATAACTTTTAGGTTTTTTAATAATTTTAATTCGCTAAGTAAATAGGGCAAACAATTAGATATCTCATCTTTATTAGGTTTATTTTGAGGAGGGGCGCAATGAATTACTGCAGTAATATAGATATTTTTAATTTCCAATCCATCATCTTTACTAACGCTTGTTGGCTTATTAGCAAAGCCTGTTTCATATAGGGCTTTGAACAGCCAATCTCCTGAATGATCTCCAGTAAATACCCTACCAGTTCTATTCCCTCCGTTTGCTGCAGGTGCTAACCCAACTATTGCTATTTCTGCATTTTTATCTCCAAAACTAGGCACAGGCTTTGCCCAGTAGTCCCAATTTTTAAATCTCTTTGGTGGATTTTTTGCTATCTCATTTATATAATTAATCAATCTAGGGCATTTCCTACATGATATTATTTTTTGATTTATTTCGTCTAAACTTTCCATTCTATACCCTAATAGATTTATATTTCTTAAATTTTTAATTTATTTATAAGTACTTCAACATCACTTGGAGGAATTGAATATGTTTCTTCTTCAAACCAAATATTTGGATCTTTTAATGCATGGCCAGTTAATATCAGAACAACCTTGTCATTTTTATTAATGTAGCCATTATCAAGCAATTTATGATATGCTTTCATAGTAGAGGCTGAGGCTAACTCAACACCTATACCTTCTTCCCTAGCTAACTCTTTTTGGCCTTCTATAATTTCTTTGTCATCTAATTTTATTGCATAGCCATTAGAATCCTTTATTGCCTTTAATGCTTTCATGTAGTTAACAGGTTTTCCTATCCTTATTGCTGTGGCCAATGTTTCTGGATTTTCAACAAATTCAATTTTTTCTTTATTTCCCATAATATAATCTGCAATAGGCGATGAGCCTGATGATTGAACAGCGATCATTTTAGGGATCTTTTCTATTAGGCCCAAGTTCATTAGCTCCTTAAAACCCTTCCATATTGCATATATATTGCCTGCATTTCCAGTTGGGACTATAATGAAATCAGGGTTACCAATTTCCTCAAATATTTCAAATGCTATTGTTTTTTGTCCCTCCAATCTCCAGGGGTTAAATGAATTAACTGGATAAACATCTTTATTTTCATTAAACAACTTTTTTATCTTATCCATTGCGTCATCAAAGCTTCCATTTATTTCTACTATATATGCGCCATGAAGTATTGATTGGAATAATTTACCTTTAGCAACCTTTCCTTTTGGCAAAAATAGAATTGTTTTGATTCCAGCTCTTGCTGCATATGCTGATGCAGATGCTGCAGTATTTCCAGTAGAAGCCGCTACAACAATTTTATATTTTAAAGATGCTGCTGAACTTATTGCAATAGTCATGCCCCTATCTTTAAAGCTACCAGTGGGATTAAGCCCTTCGAATTTAAAGAATAAATTTTCAAATCTCTTGGATTTAATTAAAGGCGTATTTCCTTCATTTAATGATATAATTTTATTATAATTACCAGGTATGAAATCCTTATACCTCCATACTCCTTTTCCTTTTAATTTTTTTATATCTACTTCTTTTTCGTTAATAATTTCCAGTAATCCTCCACATTTAGGACATACTATAAGATTTTGATCTATATTAAATGTAGAACTACAAGAAATGCATTTCATAAATCCGTGCTTGTCAATCATCCCACCACAAATTTAATAATTTTTACTATTTATAAGTTTTTTGTTTCAATTGTTAACCCCCCGGTTAACAATGATATTGAGAAAATTTAATAAAATTAGTGGAATTATAAAAATATGTGAGAGAATTGAGACTTTGTAATAAAGAAATAGGCAAGATTGGTTTTGGTACATGGGGAATTGGAGGAGGTTATTGGCAAAAAGACTATTCTAGAGATAAGGAATCAATAGAAATTCTAAGATATGCATATGATAAAGGAATTAGACTTTTTGACACTGCAGAAATGTATGGCGATGGGCATTCTGAGGAACTTGTAGGAAGGGCTTTAAATAAATACGAAGATGTTTTAATTGTTAGCAAAGTGTGGTCAAATCATTTAAGGCATGATGATTTAATAAAATCAGCAATTAATAGTAGAAAAAGATTAGGAGTTAAGTCAATAGATCTTTATTTGATTCATTGGCCAAATAGTAGAATACCAATAGAAGAATCAATAAATGCGATGGAAGAATTGATTGATAGTGGAGTTATAAGATGCATGGGCGTTAGCAATTTTGATGTTGAATTATTAGATAAAGCAATTCATTCTGCAAAGAAATATGAGGTAGTTGCTAATGAAATAGAATATAATATATATAATAAAAAGTCAGAAAAAGATATCATTCCATTTGCGAAGAAGAATAAGATAGAAATTATAGCATATTCTCCATTAGCAAAAGGTGAAATTGCATATGATAAAACTTTAAAGAAAATCGGAGAAAAATATAATAAAACCTCAATTCAAATTGCTTTGAATTATTTAATGAAAAACTCAATACCAATTCCAAAGGCTTTTAGTAAAGAGCATATAGATGAAATAATAGGATCAATCGATTTTGAATTAAAAGAAGAAGATTATGAAATAATAAAGAATATGTGATTGTGTGATTTTTCATAGAGTTTGATGAACAAAATTATAACATAATAGATAAAATTTGAATCAATTAAGAATATTTCAGATAAACAATATAAAATCTCAAAGAATAGCAAGGATTTAATTTCATGTAAAGTCTCTATTACTAAGTGATACTAGCACTAATGGTTTTTATAGCATTTTACTTTTTATGTGTAGGCACATCAATATAATTAGCTAAAATTATAGGTTG
>DAXV01000065.1:14390-14977 GCA_002506595.1 Acidilobaceae archaeon UBA158 | reverse complement strand
GCATTAGTTTCTTTATTCATGTAAACACATATGCTAAGAATAAAGTTTACTAAATATTTAGTTCGTCTAACTCAAATATTTTAAAAAAATTCTTAGAAAAATAAAAAATCCAATTAAGGTTATAATTGCTAATTTTTATTATACTTGTAATTATAGCAATAATTTCTGGTATATTGCATATTGTGAGGCTAATTATAGAGATCATAGGTTAGTTTGTAATTTGCTCATTATTTAAAAAAGATTGTAATAATGTGGTATTAATTTTTATGAGAAAATAACATCTTGTTATATCTATAAAAAACTTTCAAGACGTGAAATCAATAATATACTAAAATACAAATTCTTGAAGGCAAAACACATACAAGTATTGGATAATAAATGTCCATTATTCAGAATTTATAGCTGTTTCTATTAAGCATTCCAATTTACTATATGCGTAAAAGTTTTGCGAACTACAAATAATGAAATAAATTACTCTAATACTATATAAGGATCCGAATTTTGTTAAATTTCTAGTATAGTCTTCAGGTAATGTTACAGTAATCATTGGGAATAAAAATACAGTTAACTTAGTTAAAGAAAATTTT
>DAXV01000065.1:0-14279 GCA_002506595.1 Acidilobaceae archaeon UBA158 | reverse complement strand
AGGCGTTTAGATATGGTTTCAGAAAAAGTCATTAACTGTTCTGGTAAAAATTTAGATATCTCTACTTTAAAGGAGAAAATTTTGGAATATCTTAAATCTCAGGGATTTAAGACTCAAGTATCAAAGGAATCTTCTCATGGAGTTTTAATTCAAGCGCAAAAAGGAGGGATTTTAAGAGATATTATTGCCGCAGAAAGGTCGTTAAACATCTTATTAACTGGAGATCCCAATAACATAGCTATTAGAATAGGTATTGGCAAATGGATACAAAACCTTGCAGTTACTGCTGTTGAAACATTGCTATTATCTGAAATTTTTATGTTTGTTGATGTACCAGAAATGTTATGGAATTTAGAAGTAGAAAATAGAATTGCAAAAGATATAAATCAATCTATTTGTGTAGGGATTTAATTATAACTAAAATTAAATCCTAAATTTTTTGCTATTTTGTGAATATTTATGGTTTAGAATTGAAATGAGATGAAATTAAATATAAACTATTTTTCTTGCACATTTAATGTCTTGCCTTGCAATTTTTTAGAAAATCTCTATAGATATCTCTTTTTATTTCTAAAATTTCATAGTAGAAATATTTTGTAGCCTCCACATGGAAAATAGTTATTTAAGTGTTTATTCTGCATAGTAGATAACTGAAATCCAATGGAATATAACATTACTATTTATATAGCCAAAATATTTATTATATCTAATTATAAAATTTTTCTATAAGAGAGACTTCAGCTATAATACATCTGTTGAATAAAAAATTAAACGAATTATATCTAAAAGCGTAGATTTTTGACTAAGTCGAATACGAATCTACTCATATGATATAACGAATCAAAAACAAAGCAGAAATTAAGAGCTTATTTGTTCTATTAATTATAGAAAAGAACTATAGGACAATCAATAGACATTGAACTTTCAATTCTGGATAATCAGAATTGAGTAAACGTATCATTAATTGTTTTTATCAATGCAAAAACGTCTTGTTTCTTAATAAATTGATATCAAAAAAGTAATTTATGGCCTCAAGACCATCTAATATTATTTCACCATAGGATTAATTAGCTCCTGCTAATGCATGATGATATTCAAATCTATAGAATAATAAATATAGTTTAGATATATGAAATTTATGATTTGAAGCGCCGCGGGCGGGATTTGAACCCGCGCGGGGATTAACCCCATCGGCTTAGCAGGCCGACGCCCTACCGGGCTGGGCGACCGCGGCATCGACTTCATTCGCATTATTATATCTAAGTTTAAGGTTTTTAAGGTTTTCAACGGCATATTTGTTTTTGAATTAAGGTAATAAAAATTTATAGCTTAAATATATAAAATGGTGTTGGGGATACTGGTGTATGAGATAAGAACTTTAACTGTTCATTATGGTAAACCCCTTCCTGATGATATGGATGATGCTAAAGATGAAATTGAAACTTTTTTGTTAAAATTTTCTGATGCTATAGATAAATATAAAAGCCAATTTAATATAAGCCCTACATATCTAAGAATTGCATTTCCTAATCCACCTTTCTTAGAGAATTTGGAAAGCTTTACAAAGTTACTTGAAGATTTAACTGAAAAATATTCTATAAATTTAGGTCAGATAGATTCTAATTATAGCAAACTATCTGATGCAATATTATTAATTGCAAATAATAAAATGTTTGCCTCTATTTTGATGAAAGGTAATGATTGGGATGAGGCTATAAAAATCTCTAAGGCCTTACATGAATTAACATCTAATTTACCAGAATTAGGGGCAAACATTGGAGTTAATACATTAAATGAAAAATTCTTTATAACACCATATTATCCACTAGCATCTGCAATTCCAGGTAAAATTATGATATCAGCCGCTTTAACTTATCCAAACTATTTAAAGGACTCATATACAAAAAACGGTTATGATGGGATGATTACATCTATTATAGATGCAGCAAAGGTAGCTCAAGACATGGCTATGTATGTATCTAATATTTTAAACATAGAATATGCAGGCGTTGATTTAAGTGTTTCTCCATGGATGGAAGAGTCAAGTTTAGGATTAGTTGAGCAGGTATCTGGAGTAAGGCTACCTAAGCCTGGATTTGCCTATGGATTAAAAAAAGTTAACGATGCATTATTAATTGCTTCTAAAAGTTTAAAGACCATAGGATTTAATGAAGTTATGTTACCAATCGCTGAAGATTCAAAGTTAAAGGCAAGGGCAAGTGAAAATGAATTCAACGCAAGAGATCTAGTAAAGTTGAGTGGCGTTTGCTTAGCTGGATTAGATCTAGTAGTTGTACCCTATAATATAGTAGATGTTGCAGGCTTGTTGTTAGATGAATCAGCATATGCAAAGACGAAATCAAAGACTTTAGGTGTGAGAATTATACCTGTTGAAAATGTTGAACCTGGAGACAAAGTAAGCTTAGGTAGATTCGGAGAAACTCCAGTTATTTCCATCTAATATTTTTGTTTCAGGAGCTGGATTTACTATTTTTGCTTCAGCATTTATGTTGCATTTTTTATAAATATTTAATCCCACATTAATTAAATTTTCAGCATTTTTATCATATAAAACTATTATTGATGGTCCAGCACCACTTATTGCAACTCCATAAGCTCCTTCATTAAGTAATGCCTCTTTAATTTCTAGAAAACATGGAACTGCTTTAGCTCTCGCGTTTGTAACAATAATATCATCCATTGCTTTTCCAGCAGATTTGAGATCACCTCTCAATAATGAAGAGATAAGAATTCCAAGCTTTCCTATATCATGTACATGTTGCTTAAAATCTACAATTTTAGGTAATAACGATCTCATATATTGAGTTTTATTTTCCAGGTAATAATTAATAGGCCTAAATATAATGAAGCTTGCATTGATATCAAAGTTGAAAGCATGTATTTTATCATCAATATTTCCAACAACAACAAGCTTTCCTAATAAAGATGCAGAAACATTATCATAATGAGGAACTCCTGCAGATGCTATTTCTCCATAGCCAGCATATTTTATTAATTCTTCTCTTTTTAATCCTAGATTTAGTGCATTTGATAATGCAAAAACTGCTGCTGCAGCAGTTGCTCCACTACCTCCCAAACCTGAAGAAACAGGTATCCCCTTCCAAATTCTAATTTTTATATCATAGTTATTTAATTTTAAATCGTTTATCATATATTTAATAGCATAGTATGCACTATTATTTTCATTAACATTAGATGAAAAAGGACCTTCAATTTTTTCTACTTTAATATCACCATTCCCCCTTTTAGCTGATATAGAGACTATATCATAATATGCTGTATGAGCTAATGATAAAACATCAAATCCGGGGCCTAAATTTGCAGAACTAGAGTAAGCCTTAGCCCACAATTCTTCCATTTTAACCACCTTTTTAATAAAAACGAATAGTTTAGTGAATATAAATATTTTCCCTTTGTTAATAACTAATAATTTTTGCATCAGCTAATATATTGAACAGATTTAGAAGATCTTCATTATTAACATTATTTTTGCCATACTCTGCTAATAAAAGGGTATAGACTTCTTTTAAAGGCTTATCTTTTGATAAGAAAAATGCTTCTCTAAGATAAACAGTCATTCCTAAAGGAGCCTTACTTAAAATTTCAGATACCTTTAATGAAGCATCAAAATTATATTTTGCAATGGCTCTTAAGCCTTCAAGCATTGGAGGTTTATTTTTTATAATATTATCCCCATTTGCTTCAATTTTTATATCTACATCTTTCTTTTCTAAATTAAATAACTCTGGCAAGTATTTTAAGGCAAGTTTTGCTGATGTTATATCATCATTTGATAAATGATTTGTTATGATTTGATTTAACAGATCATTGTAAAATACTGAGGTATCTACATCAATTAAGGTTAATGTATAAGCAGCTAAAGAAGCTACTGAAGAGGAGAGCTTAAGCATAAACCTAGATATCCTATTCATATCATCTAAGTCAGTATGATAAGCATAATCTGGCCATTGATTAAGCATAGCTGAAGGGATTCCGTATGATATTGTAATATCATGATCGCTTCCTCCATCATATGGAGTCAAAACAAACCTATCAAAACCCATTTTTTTAGATATTATTTTTGTTGTGTAATATAAGGCAGCACTCGATTTAGATATATTGCTTATGCTATTGCTAATAACTTTTAGTGGTCCATCTCTTTCATTTGGATAAACTCCAACCATATCAAGATTTATTGCCTCTGTAACGAGACTAGACAACCATGAATTGAAGACAACGCTGCTTCCAGTATATTCTGGGAACCATATGAATCTAATTGTTTTATCTGGCTGTTTTATTTCACCTTTTTGTATCATTTCGCTTAAAACTATAGCTGATTCCATTAAAGAAACTGTTCCACTTCCGTTATCGTTTGCGCCAGGACTTGGATGACACATATGAGCCATTAATATAGGACCCTTAGAATTCTTATCTCCAATCCATGCTAAAATATAAGGAAATCCTGGATCTTTCTTTACGTCAGCATCTAAATACATTGAAACTTCTTTATCCTCTATATTATCTACTAAATAGTTTGGTATAGATATAGCTGGTATTGTGTATTTTATTGCCTCTTCTCTACTTAAAAACAACGATTTGTATGGAACTGCTTCTGGAGGAGAATTCTTTGAATAAAGCAATACTCCTAACGCACCATTTTCATATGCAAGCCTATAAACTATATAAGATATACCATCAGATACAACTATTTTTCCTTTAGCCTTTTTATATTCTTCGGGATCATTCCATTTATTTATTTTTATAGCTTTACCAACAACTTTTCCATCAGATGGAGGGGAATGAGCAACAGGTAAAGTAGGGTGCTGTAAGCTATTAAATTCAACATTACCAATTTTTAGCCAAGTAAATCTATGTAACCAGCCTGTTGGAGCGCCAATCCAATCTGGAACTGAAGTTCCCCCGAATTTTAAGAATTCAACATTTAATATATTAGGAGAATTTTCTATTAATGTTTTTTCAATAAACTTAGCAGCATCTAAAATCTCAGCACTTCCTTGGATTCTATTATATTTTGTATAAATCGATAAAAATCTATAGGCCCTATAATCATTTGTATAATTGATGAATTTATTATAAATATTCCCAATTGTTTCAATTTCATTTAGCATAATTCCTCCCCCAATTTTAGTTATTTTAAAGATTAAATATTAATTATGCACTTTTTAAGTCAGAAAACCCTAATAAAATGGGGTTAGCTATTGGTACTAGATGGACTAAGAAATGCCATGTCAAAGTTTTTGAAAGGAGGCAGCACGTATAAAGACTCAGTTGAAGAATTTATTAGAGATTTGCAAAGAGAATTAATAAGATCAGATGTTAATATTAAATTAGTTAAGGAATTAAGCGAAAACATAAGGAAAAAGGCATTAGAAGAAGAACCCCCTTCAGGTATAACTAGAAAAGAATGGTTTATAAAAATAGTATATGATGAATTGAGCAATTTATTTGGAGGGGATACAAATCCAGAAATAGAACCTAAAAAGACCCCATGGATAATATTATTGGTGGGAGTTCAAGGTTCAGGAAAAACTACAACTGCAGGAAAACTCGCTAATTTTTATGTAAAAAAAGGGTATAAAGTAGGCCTAGTTGCAGCAGACACGTATAGACCTGGAGCTTATGAACAACTTAAAACGTTATCTAATTTAAGTGGAGCTATGTTTTATGGTGAACAAAATAATAATAAGGCAGAAGAAATTTCAAAGAATGGGGTTGAATATTTTAAAAATAAAAATGCAGATATAATAATAATAGACACAGCTGGAAGACATGGTTATGGAAATGAAAAAAGCTTGCTTGATGAGATGAAAAATATATCTAATAAGATAAAGCCTGATGAAGTAATACTTGTGTTGGATTCTTCAATAGGCCAGAAGGCTTTTGATTTAGCTAAGCAATTCCATGAAACTACACCTATAGGATCAATTATAGTAACAAAGCTTGATGGAACAGCAAAGGGAGGAGGCGTTTTATCTGCAATAGCTGCAACTGGTGCAAGAGTTAAATTCATAGGAACTGGAGAAAAAATAGATGAGTTAGAGCTATTTAATCCATCAAAATTTGTCTCGAGATTATTAGGTTTAGGTGATTTAGATGCTTTGTTAGAAAAAGTAAAGTCTGTACAAGATAATATAAATATAGAAAAATTGCAAGAAGATTTAGCTAAAGGAAAGATAAATATGAGGACATTATATGCCCAATTAAAGAGCTTAAGAAAAATGGGTCCTTTTAGCAAAATATTGCAAATGTTACCAACAAGTTCTTTGCCTCAAATAAAGAATGAGCAATTAAAAATTGGTGAAGAAAAAGTAGATAAATGGATACATATCATAGAAAGCATGACATATGAAGAATTGAATAATCCTGATATAATTGATAGAAAGAGAATGAGAAGAATAGCAATAGGTAGTGGTGCAAGCATTGAAGATGTTAAAGATTTACTTGTTTATTATAAAAATTTGAAGACTATAATGAAGAGAATTAGAAGAGATAAAAGCATATTGAAGAAGTTGGGAATTCAAAATTTAGAGGATTAAATAATAGGAGCGTTTTTCCCTTTATTTATTGTTATTTCTATAGAAGGCAAAGTTTTCTTATTTCCTTTTTCATCAGAAACCTCCTCGGAGAAAATATTTAGATCTTTAAGAATTAAGTCTTTATAATACATGTTTTTAAGGTATTCAACTAGATCAACGGCTTTACATATATTTAATCCCCTAGCCCTAATTTTAATTTCTTCTACATTATCGTAGTTAAACATCTTAATAGCTACTAAAGCATAATTCATTAAAGGTTTCCTACCTATATATATTAAGTTTTGCTGATTCTCTACCAATTCTTTCACCTATTTTAATTATAAATTAAAATATTAAAAAGCATTTGTTTTTTGGTAATTATTTAATGCGATCTTCTCATAATTACATCGAGAAGTATAGCAAAAACTATTAATGCGATACCTAATTCTATTCCAAAGACCAAAGATATATGGCCATAGCCTGTTACTTTGAAGTTTTCATTTATTAAAACTGTTGAAGAATTGGGAAATGCTAATACAACAATGCTTTCTTCAGGATTAACGCTTTTTTTAACTATAAAGCTGTTTCCTATTTTCTGAGCGTTCTTTACAAGACCTTGAAATGCCTGCTCAGCAGTTATCGGATTTCCTTGAAGACCAGTAACTACGAAATATACCCCAGTTTGAAAATCATCATGAGAAATAGTATTAACTGTTTTTAATCCTAATCCTCCTGCCTCTCCCAATAATGTAAGAGGGTTACCTGTTAAATTCATATAAAGTGCTTGTGAAACGCCTGTAATATTTATTTTTGCTATACCAGAGCCTGTAGGAACAATTGCAGCCAATATTGCAGGAGCTGATTTTCCATTATATCCAATACTCCAAGATGAATATGTCTTTACACCATATTGAGTTGCAAATACTGATGCAATAATTAAAGCAATTGCAATTCCAAAAATTATCCTAGGTAATAGCTTTTTAAACCAAAACATTATGGTTCGAACCTCCTAGTAAAGTATATTATATAAGTTATGAATAATGCCAAAAATATTATTGGGACAACTAAGATCTCCCATAATGGAGTTGAAATACCTGTTAACATATCATATAAAACATTATAAAATCCCATCGAATTTGCTATTTTGTTTAAAATTCCTATGTTATCTATACTTCCAATTAATGCTAATATAACGCTTGTCGCAGTATAACCAAAATAACCTGTTATACTGATTACAGCCGATGTTCCAGTGCTTTTTGTTTTGTTGGATGCTAAGATAAATATTGAACCATATAATTGTGCTTGAATTAAATATGCAATCCACATTATTAGGAATTCACCAATATTTTTACCAACAACTGGATATAGCATTATGCCTGAAACTATAGCTGGTATTCCTAACAATATAAGTGATGGTAAGAAAACTCTGGTCAAGTAAATAATTAAAGAGGTAACCCTTCTTGATATTGGATATGTCAAATATAATGGCATTACACCAGTTTGAACCAAGTTGACAAGATCAGAAGACGCCCTTAAAGCTAAATAAAGTGAAGTAACGAATAATACTGCTCCTAAAACTGCGTTTGCAACTGCAGGTGGAGTTGTAACTGGCTCTAATACAGAAAGAATGCCACTTAATGTAGCTACCAAGATTAACATTATATCAAAGCTTGGTGGTCTTAAAGAATCCCATAAATCTATTAATATGAGTTCCCATGATCTTTTTGCTGCCAATATTTACCCCTCCAATATTTCTTCTATACCGGGTTCTATTAGTTCAATTCCGTATATCTGTTCTCCATTTTTTATTTCTTGAGATAAGACATTTAATAATAATGACGTTTTTTCATTGCTTTCAGTTTTAACATATAAATTATCTCCTTCCGCATTTAAAGAAAATCCTATTTTTTCAAGGTTTTCTTTGATTTTTAACGGATTCTTACATCTGATTCTTGCTATAGAAACATTTTTAACTATATCATCAGGTGTTCCGACTTTTAATATCTTTCCTGATTTTAGTATAGCAATTTTATTGGAAACTCTAAGTAATTCATGTAATACATGACTTGAAATTATTATTGTTAATTGATTTTCTTTGTTAATTTTTGTAAATAGATCTAAGATCTTGTTCCTTTCTACAGGATCCAAATTGCTTGTTGGCTCATCTGCTATTATTAATTCTGGCTCTGATATTAATGCATGTGCTATAGCAGCTCTTTGTCTTTGCCCCGCACTTAGTTGAGAAAAGGGTGTATTTTCTTTTCCTTTTAATCCAACGAGTTCAATTACTTCTCTAATTATTTTGCTATCTTTATTATATATTTTTGATACATGAGTCAAAAATTCTAAAATTGGCATACTAACAGGCAAAGAAGGTCTTTCAAATATCACTCCCACACTTCTTCTAGCATTTGGATCAAAAAACGGATCCTTTCCGAATAATAGAACTTTGCCCGAATCCCTTTTTAGCAATCCTAACGATGTTTTTATTAGCGTTGACTTGCCTGCACCATTTGGCCCAACCAATGCCATTATTTCTCCTTTTTTAACCCTTAATGAGACATTGTCTAATGCAATTAATTTTCCGTATTTTTTTGTAACGCTGTCGATTATTATTATATCCTCCATTTAACCACCTAAATTTAAAGTATCCAAAAAAATATATATGTTTAATATATAAACTAGACGCAATTATCTTTCAATTCAAAAACTATGCTTTCATATCCTGGTATTTTGGTCCCCTTATTAATATTGATGAATGCATAATTATTTTCAAAATCATATTTTCCAGGAGAATTTATATCTATAAATCTTCCACAGTTCGGTAATATCCAAGTTACTGTATAATCATATTCAGCAACAGTTTCTTCATATATGTTTTCATATACATTTTTCCCATTTGTTAACTTAATAGGAATTTCGATGTAAAAATAAACATATGATAATTTTGGAATTTTAAATCCTATTTTAGCATATTTAATAACTGGAAAAACATTGCTACCATTAATTAAAGTCTTTTCTGTATTGATTTGTTTTTGCATTTCTTCCTTTAATCTTTTTTCTTCATTAATTTTACTATTTTGTCTTTTGATTAGATTATAATATTCTTTGTTTTCATCATAATAATCGAATAATATTATATAATTTATAGAATTCTTCATTACATTAAATATTCCTGTTCCATAAATTGGTATGGCCATATTTAAAACCTCACTTTTTTAATTTTTATTTATATCTTATAAATTGGTGATGATTATGAATAATAAATGTAATGCTTTGATAACTGCTTCTACAAAAGGTATTGGCTATCAAGCAGCTCTATCTTTAGTTGAGAAAGGATGTAATGTTGTGATAAATTCTAGGAATGATAATGAAATAAGAGAAGTTAAAAAGAAGTTAAAAAGAAGAAACAATAAAGTATACGGTATTAAAGGAGATATATCTAATCAAAAACAAATAGACAAGATATTATATAAAGCTTTAGATAAGCTAGGAAGTTTAGATGTAGTAGTAATGAATTATGGAAATCCAAAATGTGAACCATGCAATCTTATAGAAACAAATTATGATGATTGGTTATATGCATTTAATATGTATATTTATTCAACAGTTGAGGCAATGAATTATTTATATAAACATAATGGGAAGAAAGTGAATTTTGTAATAATATCTAGTTTTTCAGTATATTCTCCAATGCAGTCAACGTCTTTATCCGATATAATTAGGATTAGCCTATTATCATTGATAAAAACATATTCAAGATACTATTCAGATAAAATAAGAGCAAACGCTCTTCTGTTGGGTAGCTTTAAGACAGAAGGAGCCGAGAATTTGATAAAGTACCTTTCCTCAAATATGAACATAAGCGAAGATGAGTTCTGGGATAAATATGTTAAATCATTATCTCCATTAAATAGATTAGGTAAATTTGAAGAACTTAGAGATGTCATATCTTTTCTAGCATTTTCTCCTGAATACCTAATGGGTTCAGTACTATTATTTGATGGCGGATCTTTGAATTGTATTATCTGAAACTACACGTCTAATATGTATTTTTTATTATAGAATAATACATAAGGCTGTTTTAGATTAAAGGAAAGGTTAAAAAATTTTGAAATTAAAACTAATATGGTGTTAGAATTGAATCAAAAGAATGTCCGTAAAACTATTTACAAAAGTTTAGAATCTGCAGTAAAGGGCAAAAATGTTTTTGTTTTTGGTGCCGGTGGAGGAGGAGATATCGTAGGCGCATATTACATCTCAAATAAAGTAAAAAAATTAGGAGGAAATACTTTAGTCGGTAGCGTTGTATGGGAAAGATATTCTGTAGATCCTTATCCTGGCCCAATTCCCTTAGAAATGATGGTTAATGTCGATCCTATTGGTTTTTCATCGGCACTTGTAAATTCAGATTCATACGCTCTAAGATATGGAATGGAAATTGAACCAGAAATAACCAAATTTGTAAAAGTCATTGGAGAAAAAGCAATTTTTCTAGACTTAACTAAAGGAACAGAAGGACTTATAAGAGCCTTAAATGACGTGTCTCAAAACTTCGATATAGATTTAGTTATTGGAGTAGATGTAGGAGGAGATATTTTAGCCTTAGGGTGTGAAGATAATATATGGAGTCCTTTAGCTGATTCAATATCATTGAGCGCATTATATAATACAAATATAGATAGTTTGCTTACCGTTTATGGCCCTGGAGGGGATGGAGAATTACAAACTGATACTGTTTTGAAATATATAAGTGATATTGCTAAAGAAAATGGATTAATAGAAGTGTTAGGTATGAATATAGAAGAAGCGGAATTGCTTGATAATTTAGTTAAAAATATAAATACAGAAGCCTCACTAATTCCTTTGATTTCATTTAAAGGAGAATATGGGAACAAGATGATTAGGAACAACACAAGAAATGTAAAGCTTTCTCCAGTTTTATCTACGTCATATGTATTAAATGTAGATATTACCTACAATAGGAGTGAATTACCAAAATTAGTTAAAGATACAGGAGGTATTGGTCAGGCAAATCAAGCACTTAATGATCATTGTATATATACAGAATTAGACTTAGAAAATGACTTGATGAAACTTAGAGGAGAATCTTCAAACATACCAATTAATTTAATTGATTTAAGACAACAAGGTATAAGTAATTTAATTAAAAGGAATTGTAAACCAATAAAATGCTAAATTATACCTCTTGCCCCTCACTTTGTTGTATTACTTTCTTCTTTGTTTTATATTCTGTTAATAGATCTTCTAAGCTATCAATTCTTTGTATTAAATAATCCATTGTTTCTTCAATTTGTCTATATTTTCCTTCAAGTAATGTCATCTTAACTCTAACATCCTTTTCAACTTTATCTAATCTGTTAGATAGATTTGCTATTATTAGATTATCTTCGTTTTTATTTGAAAAACCTCCTTGTAAACCTGTTTTGATATAGAGTTTTATTAAATCGGTTATCTGAATTCCTATTTCATCTGATTTATTTTTGAGTTCGCTATACATTTGATCGCTTATAGAGAGATGTACTGTAGGCAATAGTAGTCTCCTCCTATTAAGAGTAGTACTGCAGGAGGCCTAATATATTAATATGCTCTCTGTATTTCTATTGTAAGAAGACTCTTGATAAATGTACTCCGTATTCAATAAAACTCTTCCTTGTATAATAGGAAATGGGTGTTACTGCAACAGGTGTATGATAGATGAAAGTGGTTTCATTCAAATTGGAAGATGATTTGCTTGAGATTTTGGAGGAATACTCAAAGAAAAGGAATGTAACTAAAAGTGAAATTATAAGGAGGGCTTTGCAAAATTACATTATGACAGATAAAGATAAGCCCTTTGTAACAAAAAGAATAAAAATATATACATAAAAAAGTTTATTCTTTAGGTAATTTTATTATAACAGGTTCTTTCTCCATTTGTTTTATATCTACTCCTGGTAAAATTGTTGCTTCAGGTGGTAATGGTATTCTTTCTCCTTTTTCTGGTGGTGGAGGTAATGGTTGTGATGCTTTCTTCTTATAGAAACCTAATCTATATTTGAATAATTTGCTACGTAATCCCTGTATTGCACCAGCTGGATCAACAGCTTTAGGACAAACAGCACTGCATGTTGCTGCAAAATGGCATCTATGACAACCATGTTCAGTATCAATTATAGCAAATCTTTCTTTATGACCTTCATCTCTTATATCGTTAATAAACCTATATGCATACATGAGGGCCTGTGGACCTAAATATTCTGGATCAGCAGCAACCACTGGGCAAGAAGAGTAACAAAGACCACAAAAGATACAGTTGCTGAACTGTAAAATATCGATAAATTCTTCAGGGTTCATCTTTAAATGGCCTTTTGGATTTTCTTGTTCTTCTACATCCTTTCTTATTAGATAAGGCTTGACACTTCTATGTTTATTAAAGAAATCAGAAAATTCTGTCATTAGATCTTTAACTACAGGGAAATTAGGTAATGGTTCGACAGTGATAACATTTCTTGCTTCTGTTGCTACTTGAGAAACTTGAGTTTGGCATGCCAGCATTGGTGTACCATTAATACTAACTCCACAGCTTCCGCATAGACCCATTCTACAGCTGTATCTTATTGTTAATGTATGATCAATTTTTTCTTTTATTTCCAATAATGCATCTAACATAGTCATACCTTTATGTGTTTCTACCTTATATTCCTGCCACCATATTTTCTTTGTTTCTGGATTATACCTTCTAACCCTTATCGTTACAACCTTTGGAGGAAGTTTTGTTGCAGCCTCAATATCTAATGCCATTTTCTCTCACCTCATATAGGGGGTAACTTTATTATTGTAAGAGCAGCTATAGCTGAAAAAACTATGAATACTATCCAGAAAAGTGCATTTATTATTTTATTATATGTCTCTCCTTGATGTAATTCAAAAAGCATTCCTCTTACACCGTTTAATCCATGGAATAAAGCAACCCAAGCTAAAAGTAATAATGCCCATCCTGCTTGTTGATATTGATTATAAACAAAAGAACTTGTTAGTGTTTGATCAAATGTTGAAAGATTAAATAGCCAAGGCAATCTTTGTAACAAATGGTAACCTAACAAGAATATGAGAAGTATAGCTGTAATATACTGCCAAACCTGAATATTAGATGCTTTTTCTGCCATCTTTTATCACCCAAAAATCAAAAAGGCTGAAAAAGCCCATAATACTATGGCTACAATAAATTCAATATAAAGCCATGTCCTTTGAGGAGCATTTAGTGTTGGAGCTTCATAAGGTGGCTTTGGTTCAACAGGTTTTCCAATACCTATTCCGAAGAATTCAGTTAATAGCAATCTGAATCCATTTAATGCATGGAAGAAAACAGCCCCAGCAACAATCCATTCACCTAATCTAGCCCACCATGCTGATTCTATTCCCATTATATATGTCCATGCAGCCCATCCAGAATAACCGTTTATTGGGTAATATTGTGTCCAAACTGGGGAATCAGTTTCTAAGATATGAGCTAATAAGAATGCAATTATTATGAAACCGGTAACTCTATGCAATACAAATGCAACTCTTTCAGGATTATTTTTAGCACGAATTAACCAAGGATTTAAACTTGCTCTCCAAAAACCTTGCCTATTTTCCATCTCTATATTTTTCTTAATAAAATCTTTCTCGGGATCGGACATCATAACACCCCCCTAATATTTTCTTTCAACAGGCTTC
>DAXV01000072.1 GCA_002506595.1 Acidilobaceae archaeon UBA158 | reverse complement strand
AATTAAAAGAGTTAGAATCAATAACAGTGAAAATAAAAAAAGATATGGAAACGTTGAAACAGAATTTGAACTAAGCAAAAATCATCATAAAAATTCCTTACATTACCTATTAAACTTAACTGCGTGCCTA
The DNA here is from genome assembly GCA_002506595.1 of Acidilobaceae archaeon UBA158. Taxonomy (GTDB): domain Archaea; phylum Thermoproteota; class Thermoprotei_A; order Sulfolobales; family Acidilobaceae; genus Caldisphaera. The sequence continues at coordinate 3,104 of DAXV01000072.1, read as the reverse complement.
AAAAGGAGTATATTATCATACCTATAAAAAAGCATTTCATTATATTTAAAAAATTAGCCATATCCTCCTCCACCGGGAGTTTCTATTATTACTTCATCATCAGCATATAATTCGATTATTGACATAGGTTTTACATCTTCAATTTTTCCATTTTTTCTTATTATAGTTAATTTAGAAGGTTTCCCAGGTTTTCCATTAAATAGACCATAGGGGTTTGTCAAAAACCTACTAGCCATAACAGCTAATCTAGATGAATAAAATACTTTAAATGATCTTACTATACCATCACCACCTTTGTATTTTCCATCCCCACCACTACCTTCTCTTATTTTATACGATGTAAACAACATGGGATACGTGTTTTCAGTTACTTCAATTGGAGTATTCATCGTATTTGTCATATTTGTATGTACCCCAGATATTCCATTTCCATTAGGTCTAGCTCCACTTCCTCCTCCAATAGTTTCATAATAGGCCCATGGATTTCCATTTTTATCATAACCACCCAACATAACATTCATCATTGTACCTGATGATGCAGCAGGTATTTTATCAGGCATAGCCTTTGAGAGAGCTAATAAAATTACATCCACTATTCTTTGACTTGTTTCTAAGTTTCCTCCTGAAACTGGTGCTGGGGGCTTTGCATTGAGTAATGTTCCTTCATCTGCAATAACATTTATTGTTGAATATAGTCCTTCATTGGTAGGCACATCGCCTTTCATCAAAGATCTGATAGCGAAGGAGGATGCAGCAAAGGTAACTCCAAAAACCGCATTTAAAGGCTTTTTAATTTGTCTAATCAACTTTGGATAAGATATAGTTATATTATCATTAGATATTTTTATGCTTGCATAAATGCTAATTAAATCAGATTCCTCAGGACCAGTCTCGAGATAATCCTCAGCACTAAATTCGCCTTTAGGCCACGCTGATATTTCCTTTAATGCCATTTCTCTACCATATTTTATTGAATTATCCCATCCATATATTGTCTGTTCAATACCATATTTATCTATTAATTCTTTAACTCTTCTAATACCTGTTAAATTAGCCGCTATTTGTGCTTTAAGATCTCCTTCATTTGTTAATGGTGATTTCACATTTGATAAAAACATTTTTAATATATCATCTCTTATTTTTCCTTTTTCTACTAACTTTACAGGAGGGACTATTTCACCTTCTTCATATATTGTTGTTGCTTGAGGATTTATGCTGCCGAAAACCGGTCCACCAATATCTACATGATGTGCCTTATTTGCAGCATATCCAATTAATTTTCCATTATAATATATACCTGATATAACGGTTACATCATTTAAATGCGTACCTGTTAAATAAGGATCGTTTGCAAATATCATATCACCTTCATTTAATTCTATATTTTCTTTTTTAAGGTAATTTAACAAATTCTTTATGCCTATTCTTAATGAGCCTAAATGCACAGGTATATGCTCTGCTTGAGCGACAATTCTTTGATTAGCATCTATTATAGCGCAACTATGATCAGCTCTTTCCCTAATATTTGGAGATAATGCAGATCTCCTTAAAGCAACTCCCATTTCTTCAGATATAAATGAAGTTGCTCTATGAATTATTTCCCATGAAACCATTTTAATCACCTCTTTAAAATAATGGTTCTATAAGGGCCTACTTCTCCTCTCCAACCCTTAGGAATAACAATTGTTGAACTATATTCGTCAATAATTGCAGGGCCATCAATTTTATAACCTTTAGGTAATAAGTCTCTATCATAAACTGGTACTTCGTCCCAAGAATTCTTTATATATACTTTTCTAAATAATTTAACTTTTGGCTCAACATCTTCTTTGGCTTCTCCTAAATTGGGTTTATGTCTTACTTTAATGCCAAAAACTCTTGCCATAACAATTTCTATAGGTCTATCTAAAACAAATCCATAAGTATTATAATGTGTCGTTGAAAAACTTTTTTCTATTGATTCCATATCTAATTTCTCCGGGGCATTTATTGTTAATTCATAACCTTGGCCTTTATATCTAACATCTAACAATCTTATAAAATAATCCAAATTACCTACCTTTTTAATTAATTGCTTTTCCAATTTTTCAAAGGCTTCGTTTAAATCTTTAGGAAATGCTGTTCTTGCCTCAAATCTAGAATCAGCCATCAATAATCCTAGTGCACTAAATAATCCAGGTTCTGGAGGTATAATAACTTCTTGAGATCCGAGCTCTTCTGCTAACAACGCTGCATGCTGAGGCCCAGCTCCTCCAAAGGCCATTATAGAAAAAGATGATGGATCTAAACCCCTTTCTACAGTTACTAATCTTACAGCTCTAGCCATTTCTAAATTAATTAATTCTAACGCATTTATAGAAATATCTTCAGGATCTCCAAGTTTTGATAAGGCCTTTTTAGCTAATTCTATGTTTAGATTAACCTCTCCTCCTGCTAATTTATTGCCTATTCTACCCAACACTAAATTAGCATCTGTTATCGATGCTTTATCTCCCCCTTTGCCATATGATGCTGGTCCCGGATCAGCTCCAACACTTATTGGACCAACTCTTAATGCATTTGCTTCGTCTTTCCATATAACTGTTCCTCCTCCTGCAGAAACTTCTGCTAAGTCAATAAAAGGGAATTTTATAGGATAACCAGAACCTTTAACTGTTCTACCATGATGAGCCTCTCCCCCAACTTCATATTCTGTAGTTATTTCAAGATTTCCATTGATTATTGCGCTAGCTTTTGCTGTAGTACCTCCCATATCAAAACCAATTGTGTTTTTAATGGAGAGCATATTTGATAATTCTGCTGCAGCAATTGCACCAGCAGCAGGTCCTGATTCTATTAATTGAACAGGCTTTTGAGAAGCATCTGTAATATCAACCAATCCTCCAGAGCTTGACATTATGTAAATGTTTTTTGTTTCAAATTCCTTTAGAGACGAAGATAGCATCTCTATATATCTGGAAACTATTGGTCTTAATACTGCGTTAACAACAGTTGTTGATGTTCTTTCATATTCTCTTGGTTCAGGTGCTACATCATATGATATAGTTATGTTTTTGAAATAGTTGCTTAATATTTCTTTAGTTTTGATTTCATTTTTTGGATTT
>DAXV01000075.1:5664-5929 GCA_002506595.1 Acidilobaceae archaeon UBA158 | reverse complement strand
TTGAACTAAAACCCAAAAAGCTGCTATTCCACCAAAAATTAGCTCTATTGTAAGTGGAGACTCTTTGATGATTCTAATAGCCCTTATTTTATGTTTATTTTTAAGCGGTCGTCCTTTTCTATACCAAAAATATTGAGTAAATTTATATTCTCTATATTCATCCATATAGATGAGTAAAGAAAAATCATGCAAAAGTTCAAGATCATATAATAATGATGAAATATCTATAAGATACGGTTTCTTCTCGTCTCTAAAGGTTAACTTT
>DAXV01000075.1:2985-5506 GCA_002506595.1 Acidilobaceae archaeon UBA158 | reverse complement strand
CTTTCAACATCCAACATATTGTAATAGATTGCCTTTATTTGTTTTCCTTTGAATCTAAACGATTCAGTATGGGTTTCACCTGACCAAGAAGGATAGATAAGTATGCTGTTCGTTACATTATATCTTTCAGCATAAACTAATACTTGGTAAAAGTCATCAGCTGTTGGTTCGCTTTTATATTTCGCATCCGCTATAATTATGGCATTGCCGTTTTTTAGAATTAAATAATCTGGTTCAATTTCGTATTTCAATGTATTATCGAACAGTGGTCGTTTTTGGTATCTTTTTACTTTATATTGTTCATTTAGCTTTTCCCTAAGCACATTATAAATGTACTCTTCAAAAACTTTATTCATATCAACTACAAATGATTTTACTTTAACCTCTTTTGCGGATTTATAGTCTAATGTTGAATGTGTAATAAAAAACATGCACAAATTAAGTATATCATAATAATAACTCCTGCTATTTGGAAGAGTTTGATAGGCAATAGCTTCTTCAATCTCATTCACAAAGTCAATACCTCGTGGTAAAGGAACGTCTCCAAACCACCTGTATTTTTCAAAGAAGCTGTTTCTTATTTCGCCTCTCAACGAATGAGAATATAGAGATAAAAGCATCCACAAAGTGAATTTTATTGCTTTATTTTGAGGATTGTCTTTGGATAACTCAAAATTTCCGCAAACTACTTTTGATTTATTCCCTTTTAGCCACCTATTTATTGTTTCTTTAACCAACAATTTACCTTTCACTACTGCATCTTGAGTATAATATTGTGATGTTTTCAGAAAGCCAAAGCTTTTTATCTTCTCTAACTCAACTAAAAGAACATATACCAGAAAATGAAAAACGTTAGGATATTCTTTTGCGTATCTTCTCCCAGCTTGCACAATCTCCTTTAACTCCTTTATTGATACTCTCCTTCCATGAGCTTTGTAAAGTATGTAAAGAAAATCTTCTATTGGAGCTTTTGGATTAACTGTTATTATAATCTCTTCACTTATGGGTAAAATACCAACGTAATTCTTTGCTTTAATTCTTACTCCAGCCGGAGAAACATCAGTTATATCAATGAATGGTCTGATATCTGAGGGAATACTCCTGAGTGGCAAAAAAGGGTCATCCCTAAATTCTGGTAATTCTCCCATATCCTGCCATTCTTTAAGATCAATCCTCAAGTTCAAGCCCCTCCCAGTATATCTCTCTGATTCTTTCATAAACATCTTTCTTCAAATCAGTGAAATACTCTTTCAAAAGGAAAGAGAGCTGATGTTCCCATAATAATTTTAGATCTTGCTTAGATTTTACGTCTTTGAAGTAAGCGTGCCCTAACGGATACAACTCTTGTATTTTCTCAAAAACCTCTATGATTTTTTCAATTAAATCATTCTCTACCTCATTTTTTAGTATCTTTCTTAAAACTTTTGTGTCAGGACCGACTTCAAAAAATTTAAACCGTCTCATTAAGGCAAAATCTATATCTACTGTGGACTTGTCCAAGGTGTTCATAGTGCCGATGATGTATAGGTTTATAGGAATTGTAAAACTCTCTCTTGAATAGAGCAATTTAACAACTTCTTTTCTGTATTCAAGAGCAGAAAATATCTCTCCAAATACTTTTGATAAATCCGCCCTGTTAATCTCGTCAATTATAAGGACATAATTTTTATCTGGATTACTTTCTGCTTCTTTACACAATTTCTTGAAAATCTTATCTTCAATTTTGAAGGTTATTTGTCCAGTCTCTTTATTTACCTCAGGGAAAATGCCCTCTACAAAATCTTCATACGAATAGGATGGGTGAAATTGGACAAATTCAATGTTGTTCTGGTCATTGGCTATGGCAAATGCCAACCCCTTAGCGTAGTATGTTTTACTCGTTCCCGGTGGTCCATAGAGAATAATCTGTTTGTAGTTCTGTATAGATTCAAAGATTTCTTTCATTCTCGGGTCTTCCAGATCAATTTCTGGAATGGGTGCAACCTCACTAGGTGGATTCCACACTTCTAAGCAGATATTCATAGCATCGAGTAAATCATCCCAATCTGTGATAAGTCCCTTCAATCTACTTTCATAAGCTCTAAGATAGTTGTTAAGGACATAATCTAAATAATTTCTTTTGATATTAGAGGGGCAATATGGATTATTTACGATAACCTTTACAACTCTTGGTTTTTCCTTATGCTGCTTATAGAGTTCTTCTAATACCTTAGGGTCATCTGTGGTTTGAGCGAGAGAAATAGCCTCTCTTTCCTCATGTGGAACATAAACAACTTTTCTTGCATAACCACCCAAATTTTTGTCGCACATCCAGTGGCAGAACATATCAAATATATCAAACTTTTCAAAATCTGGAACTTCTTTGCTTAGCTCCTTAAGAAATTGCTTTAATTTCGAGTTATTATCAATATAATCCTCAAGTAAGGTGGACAAGCGAACCTCTTCGTCCATGAATTCTCTTGAAATAAAATGTACTGTGTCCACCACTTTGCTGTTGATGAGGAGATATTTTGGCTCAATA
>DAXV01000075.1:0-2833 GCA_002506595.1 Acidilobaceae archaeon UBA158 | reverse complement strand
CAGCAGGAGTTACAGATTCTCTTTTTATTGGAAGTAGATTATCTAAAACAAGTTTCGTTATATCATCTCCACTTTTTTTTTCTCTTTAATTTCGGCAAAAATTCTCTTTACTTCTTCCCTTTCTCTGTTATATGCCTCTAAATGGTTTTTCCCTTGCTCTGTGTTGAGGTATTTTTGTTTGAATTCCTCGATGATTTTTAAAAAATCTTCTTTTTTCACGAACTCCATGATTTATCACCTCCAGAATTTAAGGCAAGAAGTTGGTTAAGTTCTTCCATGGCTTGAGTGTGGAATTGTTGAGATATTTGAAGATTGTTTAAATATAGTTTTCTTTTTTCACAGATTTGCATAATTACTTTTTTATTTTTAGGATAAGCAACAGGAATTTTCCCTAATATCATTGTATTCAAGTATTCTTGAATCTGCCCCGTAGACATCTGAAACATAAAATATTTGCCAACATATAACAGATATTCTACAAAATAATGTGAAAAATGCTCATCATTGAAACGAATTCTAACCACATTTTGATTTATTATCCCTTTTTCTATATCAGAAGGAACAACACAAGCATCACCAAGTGTACCGGTCATGGAAATCAGCACATCTCCAGATTTTATCGAAATGTTTTTAAATTTTTCAAACAAATCATTCTTTACCTTAATTCCTACTTTTAAGTCATAAAGAAAAAGTCCATTTTTTATGTCTCCATTTCTAACAAAAGGTAGATCTGTCTCGTTTTTTGTAAACGCTTTTAACTCTCTCTTTGGGGTAGTTCCGTTAACTATCTTGGTTGCTACAAGTTCTTCTAATCTCCTTAAGTGAAGTCTTTTGTTTTTCTTTATTTGGGAAAGCAATTCTTCATAAAAGGGATGATAGAAACAAGGATCCACCCTCAAATTTACAGTAGCAAGAGATCTACTATATCTATATCCCATTTCTTTTTTCTTATGGAATAATTTCGCCCAGTCTAAGTCAAACTCATTTCCTAAAATCTCCTCAATTTCTTTTCTCTTTTTCTCCGCCTCAATTTTTGCCTCTATAGCTTGCTTTAGTTTGTTGCCGATGGAATCTTGGATTTCTCGTGGAGGTAGTAAAACGGGTAAATGTTCTATATCTTTTGGATACAAATGAACAGTTTGACCCCTTACTGAATAATTGAGCATGTATTTTCCAAACATGCTGTTAAGATAGAGGACAAGATAATAAGGATTGATTTTTTCAATATTTGGTCGCAGACGAATTAGTTCTCCTATACAAATTGCTTTCTCATTATCGTTTAAATAGACTATGGATGTATTTGTTCCGATATATCCTTCTGCATGAGCGGCAGATAGGATAAGAATATCTCTATCTTGCAGGCGTCCTTTTTCTGACGAATTGTATACATCAATGGTAGTTCTCTCACAGTTTGTAATATCTACAAAGAATAAATCTGTAAGATTTGCGGGTTTTACTATTTTAACTTCTCCATCAGATGAAAGCGATAAACCTCCTCTGCCCGAAGATGGCGGTATTTCCAATAACTTTAGTAGAGGTACAACATCGTAGCTATTTTCTTCGGCTATTTCTTTTACCTTTTCAATACTCCTTACTTTCCTCGGATGAACTGAGTAAGGGTCTGCTCGGTAAAACCTTTGATAATCCTGAAGAGTTGAAACTACGGAGATTTCTGATATTACCTTCATCTTCTCACTCCCTTACAAATCTGCTTTTTCAATTTCATACCTCCAGACAGGGCAGTATCCATGTTTATACCAATCGCAACACTCTTCCTCCTTAGCGTCTGAATTCTTGCACGGATCACACATTCTGTCTAAGCCAATGTAATTTCTCCAGTCGCAAAGAACTTTACCCAAGTCGTTGTGGTCTGGATCTGGCGGGGTATCCTGTTTATTTAATACATAACCAAGATGCTGAGGTAATGAGCCGAAGATTTCGTAATCTTCAGGTGGATTTTTCATTTTCTGATATAGAATAACTGCGGTTTTAACACCCGTTCCTGCAGCTTTAAATGCATTGTGTGGAAACTCTACAATAGCATGGATTCTTGAATTTCTGTAAAGAAATCTTCTTACATATTCGTCTTCACTGTTGGATAAGACGCCTGTATCCACGACAGTGAAGACATACCCACTCTCCTTAACAAATCTTAAGAACTCTTCAAGAAAAACAACCTGCTTAGGCAGTGCATCTTTGAAGAGTAACGGTTTTCCATCATTATCGTAATATATAGTATGTTCATCACCGGTGGCACTATCCCTTATAACGAGTTTCTTAGAATAATCATAAACGTCTTCAATTGTTATCCATTCCCTCCCTAATTTCTCCTTAATCTTTTCATACAAGAATTCACCAACCTTAGATTTTCCTCCTTCTTTTTTATAGAGAACTTCTGAAGCAAGTTTCTTGATAAAGGAGTCAGGCAGCAAGTCTAAATTTAAGGATAATTCACCATCTATCAGAAATTCACGGTCAATTTTGTTTTGTAATTCCTCCACTATTTGAGTTTTAGTTTTTTCTTGCGTTGAAACACCATATTTAGCTGCTAATTTTTTTAACATGCTTGGCAGGTCTTTGATTTTTATTTCGTACTCTTCTTTTACTTCATTTCTTAGGCATTGCCTGTAAAAATCTGCAATACTTATTCTAAATTGTTTCTCTAAAAGTTTTTCGGCAATCTCCTTACTCATATCCCCTAACCAGAGCTCGGTTGCTAATTTGTATTGACAGAGGATAAACGGATTTGTAACCATCAAATCTTGGTTTCCTCTCCCAAAAGGTGGATTGGTTATTACTAAGCCAAAACCATTCTTAATTTCCGGATGCGTAT
>DAXV01000062.1 GCA_002506595.1 Acidilobaceae archaeon UBA158 | reverse complement strand
GTTTGTGAGCTTGTACAATTAACAATTATTAACATACTATCTAACTTATGAATAAAGTGATTAATTAAACTATTAAATAATTCATTTTTCTTTATCTTGAACAATTATAAATAAGATAGGAATACCTCCTTCTCCATCTCCATCTACTTTTATAAAATTTTTATCATACTTATCAAAATCATTAAACTCATTTAAGAATTCCATGATTGTATCATTTCCTCTTGTTTGTTTTCTAAAATAAGCTCGACCTGTACATGTAATTAAATCCCATATGATACTAGACCAATCATACGGATTATTGCGAGGAGTCTCCGAAAAATATAACCCCCCCACACCAAGTAACATTTGAAAAATAGAAAAATGCCACGGGATTATAGTTTCAGCATCAAAAGGAATATATTTAATATAGGGAGTATATTTTCTCAAAATTAAATAGTTAAGCCCTTTATGTCTTATCCAAAATTCAGGTAATTTCTTTCTCAAAGAAGTATTTTTTGATACATTTCTACATATATTTTTCGGAAATTCGAATTCTTCATCAAATTCATAAAGGCATATTTGGCATTCGTTNNCTTTTTTTTTGCTTGAGAAATAAAAGCACTTTGAAAAAGCAAATTTTTATTTTTATCTACGAAAAGAAAAACAGTAAGTAAATCACCTAATTCACATTTTTCATCTCCTTCGCATTCACTTAAACGCTTAACAATAGGTTTTTGGTGTATGAAAACGCCACCAAACTTTACCACAAATCTTTCGGTTGACAATGGCTTAGCTATTTGTTCATTTAAATAACTAGTTCCTTTATTTAAATATTCCCAAATTATATCAGGTTCAGATTGATTAAAATTTATCTGGGAATTGCACCACGATAAACGAGCTCCATTTAATATTCGATCACGTTTATTCATTACAAGCTTTCTAAATGAGCAAAATCTAGTAAACTGTGCGCATTCCATACATTATGACCTCCTATATCTAAAATTATATCATTTTTCATACCATCACCCAAGATTTATTCCTCTTATCAGGATAAGCTAACTTCTCAACATTTATTGAACTATGTCTACAGAGATTTCTATTGTACTATGTTTTCTAACCCAAAGAAATGAAAAAAATAGATATAGAAATATTATTCCACGAGCGAAGTTTTTGCGAAGCGAGCGAACGAGTGAGGACAGAGATAGATACTATTTAGAAGGAGAACGTATAAATGAGAAAAAGCAAGATAGAAGATTTTTATTAAGATTATATATATATAATGATGTATCAAAGATAAGAAGGCAATATTAGTGAAATGGAAAACACGTAAAGTGAAATACATTTTACTTTACTAGAAGCGTTACTTCCTTAACACAACCATAGATAATTTTAAAAGGTTCTAATATTTCACTTCAAATGATATAATATCTACAAAGGAGGTTATAATGACTACTTTTTTAAGAAACCGGTGATGGAGATTGATACTGGAAAAGTTATCCAGGTAATAGCTTTTATTCCTGATATAAAGGACAAAGATTTTCTTAAGGTTTTTCCCTTGTTTGGTAAAAAAATTTTACAAGATTTAGGTCTTTTACAAAGAAATTAAATTTCTTGTATAGCTTATTGCTAAGACAATAAGGCTACCTTATCAATCTGACTTGTGGATATCTATTTATTATAAAGATGTAGCAAGGGATTTAAGTACTACAGTTAGAAGCGTGAAGACATATACTAAAAAGTTTTTAGAATTAGGCTACATAGGGCAATCTAAGAAAAGGCATTCAACTTTTAGATTAAAGTCAGATTTTTTCTATAAAGGAGGTCTTAAGAAATACAAGCCCCCTATTATGAAGAAGACATTAAAAGAGAGAAAGAAATATAAAATTCAAAAAATAATTTATTCTGGATCACAACCTTTCAATAGGGTTATATTTATTGTATATAGGATTTAGAAAGAAGAAACCTCTTTTAGCGTATACTTTACAAATCTCATCCGCTTTTTGTTTATTACCTTTTTCATAAAGAAAATCAATTATTAATTTAATATTCTCTTCATCAAAATCTGGTGTAACTTTTTTTAACATCTCCAAGTAAATATCTCCAATAAACTCAATACTTTTTCCTTTGTCCTTTATCTTATTTAAGGCCGAGATAAATAAAGAGAGTCTTATATCAAGGTATATGAATTTAACAGAAAGTTTAAGCCATTTGTAATACTCCTCCGTTATCTCAGGCAAAAACTCTACTAAGTAACACAAATTAGCTAATATCTTTTTATCATCTTCATTTAGATTGTTCTCTTTCTTATTTTTAAACTTATTATCATAAATCCATCTCCAAAACTTTATTACTTTTTCTTCAACTCCCCTATTTTGTTTGTTCATAAAAAAGCAGTTTATTAACTTTGATATTTTGGCTATACCCCATTTTTTAAGAATTTTTGCCAACCACCCATTATTGTTTAATTCTTCAAACCCCTTTAAGTATGCTATACAAATATGATAAATAAGAAGCTCTTCTGTTTTTTGTCTTTGAAAGCTATATTTCAGTGCTTTTTTGTAATGTGCCTTCATAAGGTAATAAATTTTTTCATTAAAGTTAAGGTTAAAAAAATATCCGACAGCAAAAGCTTCCCAGAGTTCCTCTTTCTGCTTAAGTAATTGTTTTACTTTATCCTTAGTCCAATTTTTATCTATATGATAAAAAGTTAACAAATAATGTCCAAACCAGACATAGCCTTCTATTATTTCCTTTGATAAGATTTCTTCATATTTTTGTAGAAATTCTCTTTTTTCTTTGCCCCCTTTTTCAAGTTTTGATACTAATTCTATCATAGAACTTAACACTATACCTAAAGCTGAATTTGATGCAATGTAAAAATAATCCGTATCATTTAACTCCTCTCTTATCCCAGTTTTTAAGATTTTATCTAATATACCTAGAGTAACAAATAAAAGCCTATCTACATTTTTATTAAAGAGTTTTAGTAATTCCCCTATTACACTTATTACCAAAAGATGGTTGGTATTCCATGGATTTTTATTCATCCTATACTTATCTTTCCAAAATTCTTCTTTTTCTATATACTTTTCAATGAAATCTAAAAGTTTTTCTTCATTTACAATTTTCTTATCTTTAAGTGCAATTTTAATTCCTGAAAGAATACTATACACATATATATACTCTTTTTCTAGAAACGGTTCCAGGTTTTCAACAAACTTTTCTGGATTATCTTTCGCAGCTTGTTCAAGTGCTTTAGATAAACCACTCAAGGCAAGTCCTTTCCAGGGCCAATTCGAGATGGGTGTTTTTAAATATTTGGCCAATTCCTCATTTGGCATTGTTGATATTTTCTCTTTGGTTAATGGGGGTAGTCCGATACGTAATATATAGTATGGATTGTATTCCCTACACTTCCTGATATATTCTTCTCCAGAGATATTTTTAAATTTTTTCTTTTCTTCTTGGGAAAAAGTTTGGAGTATTCTACATATCTCAGACATATAATGTAAGTTATTAAAGAATTTTGGTTCTTTTTCTAAAGTTTTCCAAAATGTGTCATTATATTTGCCCCAATAACTGCTGATTATATATAAAACAAGTCTTTTAAATATTGGATAGGCATAATTCTTACCTAAAAAAGTTTCAAGTAATTCTCTTGTAGTCTCTTCGTCCCCCCCCGCTTTAGTAAACAGTATCTCTCGTAGTATCAGAACAAAAAGTTGCTTAACATCATTTTGAATATAAGTTGGGGTAGTAAACATCGAATTAAACCATATATACGAAAAATCATACGAAGATTCGGTAAATGGGGGTAGATCTCTACTTTTTCTTTCCACCTCTAATACATCATTTAATTTGGTGGCTAAACTCAAAATTACATCCTTACTACACTTTTCCCCAAATTTCTTAGCTAGCCCCTTTTTTATAAATGAATTAAATAGAAAATAAGGATCCACAGTTGTTATAGATTTTTTATACGTAAGTTCTGTTATGTAATTAAAAATTATCTCCGCCTTTTCAAAATCACCATCATTTTTACTATCTAATAATTTTGGTAGAAGGCAATTTAAAATTTCTAAGGCTGGTAAACTGTTATCAAATTTTGAATCTAGCCAATAAGGGATTAGGTTTATTATGTCTTGATCTATTTTTTTGTTTGGTATATTGCAAAGAATTTTTACAAACCCCCACCATGTTTTGTAGTTGTCTAATAGTTTGTTATTGTCAATGTGGTACTTTGTAACATTTTTGATAATCGATAGTAAATCATCTACATATTTCTCTTTGCCTGGTTCCGTTACCTGTTTTGAAATTCTTTCTAAGTAATCTAAAACATTCCAGTATGGAATTATCCATCCCCCTTCATGGTCAATTTGTTGAGGACCTGGTGCTGTTTTAGGTGAAAAAAAGCCTTCGTTTTCTAATATGTTAAACCATTTAATATCAGATACTTTCTGCAGGAAATAATCTGCGTATACCTGATTCCCTTTTATAAGCTCTAAAATCTCTTTTTCCTGTTTTGTCATATTCATTCATTCATCCCCTTTAATAGATAATTATCTATTTTTTGTATTCCTTCCAAGAAGGATGTCATCGTTTCACCCCATCTTTCTAAAACTTTAGTAAGATTTTCGTATCCTTTATTTATTGAATAAGTGATTGGTAATATTTTCAATTTTCTATAGTACATATTCAAGAATTTGAGTAGCTCCTTATCTTGATCAAATAGTGGATAAAGCATAACATGGCGTATCTCATCATTATTCTGTTTATCCAATGGACTAGGTTTTATCTCCTCGTTGTTCATAAGTTGATTATCGAAAGAAGTGGAAGATTTTACTAAAAATTCTAAGAGCTCGTACTCTTCTAGACCATATCCAATAAATAGTATATTGTATTCAGTAAAAATTTTATTTAAAAAAGTTTTCACTTTTTCATCTTGATAGAACATTAAGTAGTCACTTATTGTAATAATCATTGAATCAGGGTAGTTAATATTACCATGAAGATATATCATATCCCCACTATTTAGGTTAGATTCTACCAATTCTTCCTTTTTATAGATTATCTTTCTATTTTTCTTTTTTACTTCATTTTCCAGATAAGTGTCATAATTTGTAGTTATATATATAGCGTTAAAGTTAAGTAAATAAGAAAAAATCTTCCCGAATTCTTTAATTTTACCGTCATCTGCTGTTAGTAAGTTTTTAATGTCATCAGCAAATGAATGAACTTTATCATTTTTATACAACTCTTTACAAATAGTAAGTTTTTTTCTTGGATCCAAAAATTTAAGGTGGTTATATGCATAAAAATCTATTTGTTTATATTCACGCCACAACTTCTCCAACATGGAATCAGCTAACTCTTGCCAAGAAGGACAACCAATTATTTTAGATACGCCTGCACCAATAAATAAAATTAATCGTCCAGAGCTTTCAGCCTTATGAATTAGTTTATGAATTTGTGGGGTTTCTTCCATACACTATAAAACCTGTAAAAGTTACTGTACGAGTTCCATACATCGTGAACACCTACACCTAAAAAAATTATACCATTTTTCATACTATCACCCCAGATTTCTTTTCTTTA
>DAXV01000040.1:3920-4543 GCA_002506595.1 Acidilobaceae archaeon UBA158 | reverse complement strand
CAGTTGCAGATTCTCCTTCAGACACTAGATTAACACCCAAATATATTAGGTGTAAACTAAACGTAAAAATTTATTTCTTATCATTTAATTTTATTAAAAAATAAAAAAATTGATTAATTAAAATAAAAACAAATTGATTATTCAGGAACAACAGCTTTTCCTTTTACAGTATTAATAACAATAGCCATTGATAAATATACTGCTGATATCCCTGTTATCACTCCTACCCAACCACCAGCCTTCAAAATCATTGAACTGGTTGAGAAATCAGCTGCCGATAATAAAAAGAATGTAATAAATAATAAAGTCAGAACTATAGTCAAAACTCTAGCTTTAGCTAATATTGCTCCAGCATCTATATATACTGTAAAGATACCCCATAATAGCATCCATAATCCTAATTCAGAAGAGCTAATATGCAATCCTAGGATTAGAGCTAATGCTAAGCCAATCCAGAAAAGACCATATCCACTGAAAGCTGTTCCTCCAAATGTATCGTTCCTCCTAAAAGATATCCATCCTGCAAAGACTTGAGCAAGTCCTCCCCATGAGATAGCATAGCCTATTGTTAATCCTGTTGTAGGTATTATACCAGCATTGGCTAAACTTAACGCAATTGTAGT
>DAXV01000040.1:0-3874 GCA_002506595.1 Acidilobaceae archaeon UBA158 | reverse complement strand
TTTTTTAAAAATAAAAAATAAATAAAAAATAAAAATTACTTCATACTGAGCTTAAATTCATCCCATGCCTTTTTGAGCTCATCAACAGATGTGGGATCTTCTAATGTTGAAACATCTCCAACTGGTCCATTTGTTAGTATTGCTTTAAGGACTCTCCTCATAATTTTTCCGCTTCTTGTTTTAGGCAACTTCTTTACAAATATTATAGCTTGAGGTGTTGCTATAGGACCTATCGTTTTTCTTATTGTATCTATAAGTTCATTTTTAAGATTATCACTCGGATTTACTCCTGCTTTTAATATAACTGCAGCTATAGGTACTTCACCTTTAATTGGATCTGGTACACCTATTACTGCGGCTTCTGCAACGGCTGGATGCTTAAGTAATGCATCTTCCATTTCTATGGTTCCTATTCTATGGCCTGCTACCTTTAGTACTTCATCTGCTCTTCCTAATAGCCAGAAATATCCTTCTTCATCTTTTACTGCATAATCACCTGCATAAAATAGACCTTGATACTTGCTAAAGTATGTTTTAACGAACCTCTCAGGGTCTCCCCATACACCCAATGGCATACCTGGCCATGGTTTCTTAATCACTAGATAACCTTTAACTCCTGGAGGTGTTGGATTTCCATTATCATCTAATACATCTGGCATAATTCCTGGTAATGGATATGTTGCAGATCCTGGTTTTAATGGAACAAGTCCTAGGTGTGGTGAGGGTGCAATCATTGATGCAGACGTTTCTGTCATCCACCATGTATCGACAATCGGGCATTTCCCTTTTCCTATAACATTAAAGTACCAATCCCAAACATCTGGATTTATTGGCTCGCCTACGGTCCCTAATATTCTTAATGAAGATAAGTCATGTTTTTTAATCCAATCATCTCCATATTGCCTTAATAGTCTTAAGGATGTTGGAGAAGTATAGAGAATTGTTACCTTATACTTTTCAACAATAGTCCATGGCCTATCAGGGGCTGGATAAACCGGCGCTCCTTCATACATAACTTCAGTCGCTCCATGCATTAAAGGTCCATATACAATATAGGTATGCCCTGTTATCCATCCTATATCTGCAAATGTCCAATGAACATCTTCAGGCTTTATATCCCAATTCCATTTAAATGCATGATATACATAAGTCATATAGCCTCCTACGGAATGCATTATGCCTTTTGGTTTTCCTGTAGTACCGCTTGTATATAGAATAAACATTACATCGTCACTTTTTCTTGCAACTGGCTTAACATATGTATTGTCTGGGTATTTACTTATCAGCTCATGGTACCAATAATCTCTTCCTTCAGTGAATGGTATTTCGCTTCCTAATCTTTTTACTACAATAACTTTTTCAACGTTTACTCCTTGATCTTTAGCTAGCTTAATTGCCTGCTCAGCGTTTTTCATTAATTCAATTGGTTTTCCATTCCTTGTATAAGCATCTGCTGTTATCAAAACTTTAGATTTTGCATCAACTATCCTTGTTGCTAATGCTTCTGGGCTAAAACCTGAAAAAACAACACTATGTATTGCTCCAATTCTAGTAACAGATAACATAGAAATCGGAAGTTCAGGTATCATAGGTAAATAAATTGTTATTACATCATTTTCTTTTATCCCTAAATCCATTAATGCTTTAGAGAATTTGTTAACTTCCTTAAACAAGTCTCTATATGTAATAACCCTTGTAGTTCCATCTTCTCCTTCCCAATAATATGCAACCTTATTAAAAGTGACAGTGTTTTGCCATTTATCTAATGCATTTAAATTAATGTTTGTTTGTCCTCCTACGAACCAGCGATAAAATGGAGGATTAGAAGAATCTAAAACTTTATCCCATGTTTTATACCATATAAGCTCTCTGGCTTTTTGATCCCAAAAATCTTCTATATTATCTATGCTTTTCTTCCAATAATCTAGATATGCATTATGATAAGGGTATCTTTTATCCTTATAAGGAAGATCCTCTATTTCGCTCAAAATATCGCCTCAGGATACAATTATATATACTAAATAGTATATAAATATTTCTATATTATACATATATATAAGTTTTAAAAGTATTAAACGTTTATCTAATATATAAAATGTTTTAATTTTTTATCACCTAATAATATTTTTATTAAAATAATAATAGTGGGAATTAATTTATAGTTAAAAATAACTTTTAACTATAATATGTTTTTTAAGTTAAATAAAAATTTAATTGTCGAAATGATTTTTAAAATTATTAATTTTCAACAAAATTATTTTATTTAAATAATAAAAATTATGTATTTATAAGATCATAGTTTTGTGAAATACATTCTATATTAAATATTGATTCCGCATTTTCATGAGAATATTTTTCAAGTTCTTTTCTTGATATACCATGGCTTAAAAGTGTCAAAAACACATCTTCCATATAGTTTTTAGGATCTGAATTGCTAACAGCAGGATAATCAGAACCGTACATAATTCTATCTATTGGAAAATCTTTCATAATAATTGGTATTAATTGTGGAGGCAATGCAGATGTATCTATATAAACGTTTTGGTATTTTTTCACTAATTCTAATGTTTCATCCATAAACACACCTGGAGCAATAGCACTATATCCACCAGCATGAGCAATTATAATCTTAGCATCTTTATATTTGCTTAAGAATCGATCAAGTTTGCTTGGATCTCCATATTTACAAAACTTAGGTAGTTCCCATATACCTGGATCGCAACCTCCATGGATTGTAACGGGTAAGCCTTTTTCATTGGCAACAGCTATTGTTGCTTCTACAGATGGATCATCTAGGTGCTTAAAAAATAAAGTAGAAATTATTTTAAATCCTTTAAATCCCTCATTTAATGATCTTTCTAATATTGTTGATAATGCATCAGGCTCCAATGATAAATTTGCTGGAAATAAAACGGTAAAATTTGAGAGAGCCGATAATTCCTGGTGTTTAATAAAATGGCAAAAACTTTCGGATATTTGATGAGCCATAATATATAAATTTTCAGGTGTTAGAAAATCTTTTACTTCTTCAGCAAACTTCTCAATAAGATATTTAGTTCTCTCATATTCAGCAAAGACTTCATCATACGATACTTTCAATAATAAATCCTTAAATGGAGGAATACCTAAAATTACAGCTCCACCTATTCCTGAATTAATTAATTTTCTAAGGTATTCATTAACTTCATTAGTATTTTTCATTACAGGACTGTGTACATGTGCATCTATTATACAGGATACTGGTATGTCAGCTTTCAAGTATACTACCCAAATTTTATTTTTCAGCGAGAATTTTAAACTTATCATAATAATATCATAATAATTTTAAAAAAGAAAGTGTAAGGGATTTTTATTAGATTAATAATTTTTAAAAATATTGCATTTTAACTCAAAATTCTCTAATATAATAATTTTGTTATATGGGTTATAAATGCTTGACACAACAATAAAATTGAGCGGTGACTTTAGTGGAAGAAAAAATACCAGGCAAGCTATTAAATAGAAAAATAATGTTAAAATTAATGAATACCATTCAAGAAAATAAACCTCCTTATAGTTTAACAAAACTTGCTGATCTGATGGATGTTCCGGATTCAACTTTAGAACCTTATTTTAGATTATTAAGAAATAGTAAATTCGCAACTGTTTCTTTAGATTTTTCAAGAAAGCTCTTAGGGTTAAAATTTGTTGTTGCAATTGTAAAGGGAAAGTGGCTGGATTCAGCACCACTAAAAGATTATTGGTTAGTAGGGAGAATGCATACCTCTATAGGAACAAAACTGACTTATTATTTTCCAGTTAATGAAAAAGAAGCGATTGAAAAATTAAAAGAAATAACTAATGGAAATGTTTATGAATTCGAAGATATGTATAA